>NZ_JBFAXR010000168.1:0-15551 GCF_040680895.1 Streptomyces sp. NPDC051940
CGCTGATCTCGACGCCGTCGATGGTCAGCGACACCAGGTCTTCCGGCGGGATCGCCGCGCCTCCCCCGGCGGGGGCGGACCCCGAGGATGCCGTGGGACCTCGTCGGGCCCGCCAAGCCGGGGCGCACTCACCCCCCTGGGCGAATCCCGTCCGTGTCCGCCGCGCGGGCGCGAGTGACGCGGATCTCATCTGTTAACCGAGTACTGCGGTCAGGTGATCGCGGGTGGCTCGCGTCCTCGATCAAGGGGGCGGGTGCTGCGCGGCCGGCCCCCGGGTCGGCCCGGGCTCGGGACGACAGGAACGGACGCGGCGTGGCACAGACGCAGGGATACGGGGCGTCGGGCCCCGGCACGGCGGACGGCGGGTTCGGGGGGCGCGGCGCCCTGGTGCTCGGAGGGCTGTGGCTGCTCGCCGGGCTCCTCGCGGCGCGGCTGGCCGCGGCGGTGCTGCGGGTTCCGGCGGACGAGCGGATGCCGGCCCTGGACGCCTGGACGGGCACGGACGGCGCGCTGCGCACACGGGGTTCGCTGTACGACGACGGCACGTTCACCGGCACGCCGTTCTCGGGGCTGGTCCTCAAACCGCTGACCCGGGCCGCCGAGCAGAGCCTCGGCGTCGCGTGGACCTTCGGCACGCTGCTGCTCGTCGTGGTGCTGGGCGTCCTCGCCGCGCGGGCGCTTCCCGAGCCGGTGAGCGCGCGGACGCGGCTGCTGGCGCCGCCGGTGGCGGTCATCCTCGTCGCCGTCGCGCTGCCGGTGCGCAACACGTTCTTCCTGGGCCAGATGAGCATGCTGCCCGTACTGCTGACGGTGGCCGGCTGGCTGTACGCGGGGCGCCGCTCCGGCCCCGTGCTGATCGGGATCGCCGCCGCGCTGCAGCCGTCGGTGCTGCTGTTCGCCCCGCTGCTGTGGCTGTGCGGCCGCCGCTCCGCGGCGCTCGCCGCCGCCGGCACGTTCGCCGCGGCCACCGCGGTGGCCTGGGCGGCGCTGCCGTCCGACTCGTGGGCGTACTGGATGCACCACGTCGCCGGGGCGGGCGCCGGCGGGGACTCGGGCGATCTGGCCAACCAGTCGCTGCACGGGGCCCTGCTGCGGCTGGGGCTCACCGGTCCGGTGGAGGTCGCGCTGGCGGTGGTGCTGGGCGCCGGCGTCGCCGCGCTCGCGCTGTGGCGGGCCGCGCGCTACGCCCGCGACGGGCAGCCGCTGCTGGCCGCGGCCGTCACGGGGTGCGCGGCGATCGCGGTGGCCCCGACGACCTGGCAGCACCAGCAGCTGTGGATCCTGCTCGCGGTGGTCGGCCGGGTCGGCCGGCGCACCCAGGACCGGCTGGTGTGGCCGGTGTTCACGGTGCTGGTGATGACACTTCAGAGCAAGGCGCTGGTGCCGAAGATGGACGCGCTGGCGTTCGTCGGCGACGACGCGACGCTGATCGCCGCGCTGCTGGCGGCGTGCGCGGTGCCGTTCCTGACGCGTACCAGCCCGGTGTGGGAGCGGCCGGTGGCCGCCGGCCGGTTCACCCGCCCGAACCTCCTGCTCGAACTCCTCCTGATCCGCGTCGGCTACTGGCTCTACTCGTACGTGCGCAGCCTCGCCCCGGACGGCCGGGAGCTGGCCGAGGGCCACGGCCACCAGATCCTGTCGGTGGAGCGGGCGCTGGGGATCGACATCGAGTACGGGCTCAACCACCAGGTCGCGGACACGGCGTGGCTCAGCGCGAGCATGGACTTCTACTACGCGACGTTCCACTTCCTGGTCCCGATGACGCTGCTGGCGTGGCTGTACGTCACCCGCCCCGCGCGCTACCGCGTGTACCGCGCGGCGCTCGCCTTCGCCACGCTCCTCGGCCTGGTCGGCTTCTGGGCGTACCCGCTCGCCCCGCCCCGTCTGATGCCGGGCCTCGGCTACATCGACACCCGCAACGGCCCGCAGGACTTCGACGACCCGTCGTTCGGCGCCCTGACCGGCCTCACCAACCAGTACGCGGCGATGCCGTCCCTGCACATCGGCTGGTCCCTGTGGTGCGCCCTGGTCCTGTGGCGCCTGTCCCCCTACCGGTGGCTGCGCTGGGCGGGCTTCCTCTACCCGCTGGCCACGGCCGCGGTGATCATGGGTACGGCGAACCACTACCTGCTGGACGCGGTGGGCGGCGCGGCGGTGGTGGCGGCGGGCTTCCTCGCGGCGAGGGCGCTGGACCGGGGCCTTCATTTCGCTGCATACGGGACAGCGGGACGGGTCGCCGCGCGGGACCGGTCAGGGACATGGCACCGTGTGCGGCAGCACCAGTGGAGCACCGCCGACGACTGACAACGGCCCCCGCACAGCCTGGCTGCCGTCAGCCGTGATCTCCGGCGGGCGCCGCCGCCCGGAGGCCGGTCTGCCGATCATCGGCCTCTGGGCGGACTCTGGAATTCCGTCGGCGACACTGGACGTATGGACGGGTACGTACGGCAGGACGCCCCGGCGGACATCGCCGGGCGCGCGGACATCGAGGCGCTGCTGCGGGCGTTCTACGGGGCGGCCTTCGCCGATCCGCTGATCGGGCCGTACTTCGCGGGGACCGGCCTCGAGGCCCATCTGCCGCACATCGCCGACTTCTGGGAGCGCGCGCTGCTGCGCGGCGCCGCCTACCGCCGCGACCCGCTCGCCCCGCACGCCGTCCTGCACGAGCGCGCGCCGCTCACCGCCGCGCACTTCGGGCGGTGGGTGCAGCTGTGGCGGGCCGCCGTCGACGGGCGGCACCAGGGGCGGGTCGCCGAGCGGGCGAAGGACCAGGGCGAGCGGATCGCGCTCGCGATGCTCCGCCGGCTCTCCGGGCGGGACGCGGACACCTCGGGGGACGGTGGCGGGTTCGTACCGCTGGCGGCACTGCGGCTGCGGGGTGCGGCGTAGGGGCGGCCTGCGACCTAAGGGCGACTGCTCTCCGCCCGCGCCCGCTCGATCCCCTGCTGCCCGGCCGGGAACGGCAGCTCCGCCGCCAGCCGTGACGCCTCCTCGAAGGCCGCCGCCGACTCCGCGGTACGCCCCTGCGCCGCCAGCGCCGCCGCGTGGACCGTACGGGCCGCCGTCTCCGTGAGGCGCTCGCCGGTGCGCGAGGCCCGTACGACCTCCGCCTCCGCCAGGTCCGCGGCGCGCTCCGGGCGGCCCGCGGCAAGGTGCGCCCAGGCGGTGACGTACGCGCCGCCCGTCACCCGGTCGAGCAGCTCCAGCGCCTCGTCGGGGCGGCCGCCCCGGATCAGCCACTCGGCCTGCGCGGTCAGCGCCTCGTTCTGCGCCTGCCGGTCGGCGTTGTCCGTCGCCGTGCGCAGCGCCGCGTCCAGCGGCTCCTCGGGGTCTCCCTCGCCGGTGCGGAACAGCACCCGGGCGAGGGCCACCTGGGCGTACGGCGTGGACCAGCCGAGCGGTGAGCTCTCCGCGGCGCGGGCCAGGCGGCCCGCCTCGTCGGCCTCCTCCAGCAGCAGGTGCAGCTCCGCGAGGTTGGCCTGCTCGAACGCGATGCCCGCCCGGTCACCGGCCCGTTCGGCGAGCTTCAGCGCCCGGCCGCCGGTGGCGATGGCCTCGCGCAGCCGGCCGGCGCGGCGGGCCTGCTCGCGCAGCACGGACAGCACGGAGCCGAGCAGCCGCGGTTCGCCGAACGCCTCCGCGTGCGGCAGCGCCTCCTCGGCGATCGGGCCCGCCTCGGCGAACCGGCCGGCCAGGGCGAGCGCGGTGGCCTGCAGCGACAGGCTGCGGGCCAGCAGGGCGCGCTGTTCGGGGCCGGTCACCTGCCCGGCGTACGCGCGGGCCGCCCGGGACGCCGCGAGCGCCTCCGCGTACCGGCCGAGCACCAGGCACACCACGGCGCGCCCGGTGCGGTGGGCGGCTGCCGAGCGCGGTGTGGTGCGCGGACCGGGCGGCGTCGCGTCGAGCAGGGCCAGGCCGTCCTCGGCGGCGCGCGAGCCCACCAGCACGTCCGCGAGCCGGCCGGTGGCCAGCACCAGGCCGTCCTCGTCACCGCGGCGCCGCAGCTCCTCGATCGCCTCGCGCAGGACGGCGGCGGCGTCGTCGTACCGGCCCATGCGCTGCAGCACCGCGCCGCGGTCGATGCGCGCCCAGGCGGCCTCGGCGGCCAGGGAGTCCAGGCGCGCGGTGAGTTCGGCGTAGTAGTGGTCGGCGGTGTCGTTGGCGCACAGCGCGGCGGCGCGTTCGGCGGCCTGGCGCAGATAGGCGGTCGCCCGCGGGTCGTCGGCGCGGGTGAGATGCGCCGCGAGGGTGTCGACGGCGTCCGGCCGGCGGCGGCGTACGGCGTCGGCGTAGCCGGAGTGCAGCAGCCGGCGGCGGGCGGCGGAGAGCTGCTCGTAGCAGGTCAGCCGGATCAGGGGGTGGCGGAACGCGAGGCCGGCGACGGTGCGTCCGTCGACGACGGTGTCGCGCTCGGCGAGCACCGCGGCGGCGACGGCCGCCTCCGCCCCGGCCGCGGCCTCGGCGGGCTCCAGGGGGTCGCCGAGGGAGGCCACGACGTCCAGCACCTCGGACAGGGCCGCGTGGTCGCCGGTGACGGCCACCACCTCGACGATCCGGCGGGCGGCGGGCGCCAGCCGGGCCAGCCGCGCGGCGACCAGCTGCCGTACGCCCTGGGGCGCGTGCTCCGCCTCGCCCTCCCCCAGTTCACGGACCAGCTCCAGCGCGAACAGCGGGTTGCCCAGCGACAGGTCCCACACCCGCTCGGGGACCGGCGCCCCCGGCGGCAGGCCGAGCGCGTCGGCCGCGAGGGCGAGGCAGTCGTCCCGGCCCAGCCGCGCCAGGCGCAGGTGACGGGCCAGCCCGGCGCGCTCCAGGGAGTCGAGGGCGGCGCGGCGCGGATCGTCCTCGGCCAGCTCCTCGACGCGGTAGGTGACGGCGAAGCGCCAGGCGCCCGCGGAGCGGCGCGCGAGATGGCTGAGCAGCTGGAAGGAGCCGGTGTCCGCGGCGTGCAGATCGTCCAGTACGACGAGGACGGGCGCGGTGGCGGCGAGGTCGCGCAGCAGGGCGACGGTGGCGGCGAAGAGCCGGTCGCGCTCCTCCTCGGGGCTGCGCTCGGTGTCGGCGCCGATCCGGCCGAGGGACGGCAGCAGCGCGGCCAGCTCCGGGTAGTCGGCGCCGGCTCGGGCCCGTTCGGCGGCGGGCCGCCCGGCGAGCCAGCCGTCGAGCGCCTCGACGAACGCGCCGTACGGGGTGCGCCCCTCGGCGTCGTGCCCGGCGCCCCACAGGACCACGGCGCCGTCCTCGGCCGCCCGCCGCGCGGCCTCGGTGACCAGGCGGGTCTTGCCCAGGCCCGCCTCCCCGCCGAGCACTTGCACGGGGGCGGCGGCGGGGGCGAGCAGCTCGCCGAGCGCGCGGTCGCGGCCGTGCAGCCGTACGGGCGCGGGTATCCGCAGCGCGGGCGGCGGGGTGAACCCGGGGACGGAGACGACGCCGCCGCCCGGCCCGTCCAGGGCGAGCAGATGCAGCCGCTCGGTCTCCGGACCGGGACGGACACCGAGTTCGGCGTCGAGGACGTCGCGGCACTCGTGGAACTGGCGCACCGCCTGCCGGCGCAGCCCCTGCCGCAGATAGGCGCTGATCAGCAGCTGGTGGGCGCGTTCGTCCGCGGGTGCGGTGCCGAGGACCTCGCGGGCCGCGGCGGCGGCCGCCTCGGCGGCGCCCTCGTCGAGCAGCGCGGCGCCGTGCGCCAGGCGCAGCCGGTCGCGCAGGTCGTCGAGCCGGTTCCGGCGGGCCTCGGCCCAGGCGGCGTACCGGTCCTCGGGCAGCAGCTCGCCGGTGAACGCGGCGAGCGCGGCCGCCAGCCGCAGGGTGCCGCCCTGGTCCAGGGCCTCGGTGGCGAGGCGCTCGGCGTGGTCGGCGTCGATCCAGACGGTGTCCGGCTCCAGTCGCAGCAGCACACCGTCGGTGGTGAGGTACGAGGAGGCGGCGCGGGGCGGCAGCTCCGGCTCCAGGGCGCGGCGCGCGGCGTGCAGGGCGACGCGCAGGCTGCCCAGCGCCGCCTGGTGGTCGGCGTCCGGCCAGCAGGCGTCGAGCGCCTGGTCGCGGTGGAGCTGGTGGTCGGGGGCCACGGCGAGCAGCTTCACCAGCGCCTGGGCGCTGGGACGCGGCCAGCGCTCGGCGAGCGGCGGACCGCCGTCGCGTGTGACCCGGAAGCCGCCGAGCAGGTGCAGGCGGAGCAGCGGGGGCGAGGCGGCGCCGTCGGAGGTGCTGTCCGCGGGTGCCCTGTCCATGAGGGCAGTCAGGGTAACCCCTGAACCTGAGCGTGCGAAGGCGGGGCCCCTCGGCCAGGGGACCGAGGAGCCCCGCTGCGCCGTCCCGGATCGTTCGCGTGGACGGGACGGCGCGGACGGAGGGCCCACGGGGGACGGGCCGCTCCGGGCTCGTGAGGGGCGGGCTCCCGGGGGTGCCGGGGGCCCGCCGTCGGGGTCAGGGCTTGTCGATGGACAGGGTGATCAGCGAGCGGATCGCCGTGTACGGCTGGGAGACGACGTTCCCAACCAGGCCGGCGGTGAGGTCGGCGCCGTAGTCGTCGAAGGTGAGCAGCAGGACCTCGTCCTTGCCGTCGCCGTCGAGGTCCGCGACGAAGTGCTCGCGGGCCCCGCCCGCGAAGTACTCCGTGACGGGCCTCGGGTAGTTCACTCCGGCCGTCAGAACCGCCGGGTCGAACAGGGTCGCGAACTGCGTGCCGGTCGCCACCAGGACCCTGGCGCCGTCCGGGCCCGTGGCGAAGGAGCTGCTGCGGATGTCGGACGGCGAGTTGAGCAGGCGGTCCTCGCCGTTGGGGCCGTAGCTGCGCAGTCCGGCGAGGGCGCCCTCCACCAGCCCCTCGGGCCCGGTGGACCAGTTGGCGAGCGTGGCGTAGCCGCCGACCTTCACCTCGTGCAGCAGCTCACCGGTGCGGCCGTCGCGGATCTGGACCAGGTTGACCAGCGTGTTCGGGGGGAACTTCGAGGCGTCCGTGCGGACGATCTGGGTGTAGACGACCGCGTGCCCGTCGGCGTACGGGATGCCGGGCGAGGCGAACGTGGCCGCCCGCGGCACGATCCCGAGCACGACACCCGTGGTACCGGCCGGCGCCTGCGGGGTGAACGACCAGGCGACCGAGCCGTCCTTGCCGTTGACCGCGACACCGCCCACCGGGACGCCACCCGCCCCGGGGTTCACACCGCGGGTCTGGAACTCCGCGTACACCTTCCCGTCGGCGGCCGACAGGTCGGCGAACGCCGGCGTGCCGATCTCGGCGGGGACGGTGTACTCCCACTTCAGGGTGCCGTCACCCTCGTAGGCGCGCAGCTTGTCGGTGCCCACGGCCACCTCGGCGGCACCGTCGCCGTCGAGGTCGGAGGCGACGACGTTGCGCACGTACTCACCGGCCGGCGCCTCCATCACGCTGAGCACCTTGCCGGTACGGGCGTCCACGACCGCGGCGGCGGAGCTGGCAGCGACGACGATCTCGTCGCGGCCGTCACCGGTGGTGTCGGCCTTGACGACCTGCACCACCCGGCCGGGCAGCACCGCCGACCACAGCCGCTTGGGCTGGCCGGCGACCAGCGACGGTCCGTCGTAGGCGAACACGCCGTTGGAGGAACCGCCGACGACCAGGTCCTGCTTCTTGTCACCGTTGATGTCGGTGGCCGTCGCCGTGTAGGGGATGCCCTCCAGCGGCAGGAGGCTCTCGCGCTTTCCGCTGCCCAGGTTGTACGACAGGACGTTCTGGTTCGTGTCCACGGTGCGCACGCGCCAACCGCGGTCCTTCAGATACGGCTGGGTGCCCAGCATCGAGCCGACGATGCCGCGCTTCTCCCACTTCACCGCGCCGTTGTTGCCGGCCAGCACCGACAGGCGGGCGTAGTGGATCGACCCGCGGTTGCCGGCGTTGGTGGTGTCGTTGTCGTCCATGTAGGACGCGACCACCTTGCCGTCCACCACCTGGATGCCCCAGGCCGCACCCACATCGCCCTCGTTGCGGGGCCGCTTGACCGTCCGCGCCCACAGCAGGCTCGCGTCGTCGCCGTTCAGGGCGCGGACGCTGTTGGAGCTCATGAACACGCCGTCCACGGTCGACTCGCTGACCGTGTACTCGGGCTTGGTGTCGCCCTGCAGGTCACCGATCTCCAGGGCGAGCGGCAGCGCGTTGATCCGCGTCGTCAGGCTGGTGCGGGTGCCGTCGGCGGGGGCGTACGAGGTGATCTCGTACTTCATGCCCTCCCGGTAGTCCGACTGCTCCAGCGCCACGATCCGGCCGCGGGCCGCGTCCAGATGCAGCTGGCGCACGTAGTTACGGCCGGTCTTCGCCCACTTGAGGCTGCCGTCCGCGGTGTCGATCACCAGGGTGTGACCCGAGGGCGTCAGGCTCGCCGTGGCATTGCGGTCCTGGTTCCAGGAGGCTGCCAGCAGCCCGCCGCCGATCGGCTCCAGGGCACCCCACAGGACACCGGTGTAGGTACCCGCGTCGTACGTCCACGACTGGGACGGAGTGAGCTTGCCGTCCGCGTAGCCGAAGCGGATCCCGGTCAGGGTCGCCTTGGAGCCGGCCGGGGAGTTGAGGTTGTAGTACGCCGAGTCCGCGACCACCAGGGTCTTGCCGACCAGCTTGACGTTGTACGCCGCGGCGAACAGCTTCGACCACAGCGTCTTGCCCGTCGCACCGTCCAGCACGGTCACGAACGTGCCGTTCGGGAGCGAGGAGCCGGGCGAGGTGAACGGCCGGTACGGGTACACGCCGACCTCTGCCGTGAACACCACGTCGTCCACGCCGTCGCCGGTCAGGTCGCCGGTGGTGACGCCCTGGTCGGAGGCGGTGGAGAACGGGCTGACCGCGTTGAAGCCCATCACCACCGCGGCCGGGTACGGCTCCGGCTGGTAGACGCGGAGCGGCTTGATGCCCCAATCCTCGTGCAGGGACGTCGAGTCCCGCGACCACAGCTCCTTGCCGTCGGCGCCGAAGCGCTTGATCGGCAGCAGGCCGTTGACCGTGAAGTAGTCACCGCCCGTCCCGCCCACCGGGTAGGTGGCGGCCATGCCCTGCGCGCCCTCGACGGCCGACTTCTTGTTCAGCTTCCACGCGGGGGTGGCAGTGGTCGAGGAGTCGTCCGTGGTGGTCGCACCGTCTGCCGTGTCCTCGACGGCCTGGCGCGGGTCGAGGCTGCGCCCGTCGCCGTAGATGTCCGGCATGATCCGGTGCGTCAGCTCGTCGGCCTGAGCGTCGGTCAGGGTCAGCAGCTCGCTGTCGTCCGCCTGGGCGACCGCCGGGGCGGCGCTCAGCGCCAGCCCGGAGGCGAGCAGTGCGGAGGCGAGGCGCAGGCCCCGCCGGTTGATGGCAGTCATCACGCGTCCTTCGGGGTGAAGCGGATGGCGGTCGCGTCGCTCAGGACGGCCTCGTTGAAGGAGTGGCCCAGACCGTCGGTGCCGGCCTGGTTCTCGATACCGGTCGTCGCCGAGCCTCCGCGCTGCAGGGCGCTGGTGCCGACGCCCTTGTACTGCAGCGTGATCGCGCCGGTGGCCTCGTCGAAGACGGCCTCGAAGGAGATCCGCACCGAGGTGTCGGCGGCGATGGCGGCGTTGTTCCACACGATCGCGAACTTCCGCGCACCGGCCGTGCCGGTGACGGCGGTCTGCACGCTGGAGCGCTTGTCCAGCACCAGGTCGTCCCAGAACGCCGCGACCACGCCGTTGGGCTGGGCCGAGGCGGGCAGCGCCGTGTTGGAGAAGTCGCCGAGACGCGGCTGCAGGAAGTTCACCAGCCCGTTCGTGCTCACCGAGGCGCTGGTGTAGTCCACGCCGTAGTACTTCACCGCGAACGGCAGGCCGATCGTCGTGGCGTCCTCGTCACCCGACAGCGTGACCTTGCTGACGCCCTTGATCCAGGACGAGGCCACCGGCGCGCAGGAGTACGTACGGGCGGCGTCGGTCCGGTTCGGCAGTCGCACGTCGGCGGTCTCGTCGCCGTCGACGGTCAGCGCACCGGAGTAGGTGCCGTTGCACACCACCGGAGCGGCCGGGGCGGCCGTCACGGTGTACGAGCCCTCGGCGACATCCGGCAGGGTGTAGCGGCCGGAGGCGTCGGTCTTCGCCACGGGGACGGGCGTGCCGTCGACGGTCACCGTGGTGTTCGCGAGCGGCTTGCCGGTGACGTCCAGCACGGTGCCGGTGACCGCGTGGTGCGGTACGGCGGTGAGAGCGAAGTCCTCGGCGGCGTTCTGGCCGACGGCGAACTCGGCGGTCTGGGTGGCGGTCGCATAGCCGTAGCCCGAGACGGTGAAGGTGTAGCTCCCGGCGGGCAGCGTCAGCCGGTACGAGCCGTCCGCGTTCGCGGTGACGGTACGGGTGACCGTGGCGCCGGCCGCGGTGACGGTGGCGTTGCCCAGCGCGGTGCCGGTGGCCCGGTCGGTGACCTTGCCGGTGATGACGGCCGCGGTGTGCGGGGCGGCGTCCACGGAGCCCAGGATGTCGAGCTTGCCCTCGCCCCAGACGTTGTTCATGCCGGCGGTACCGCCGCAGTGCGTGTCGTCCACGTCACGGGCGCTGGAGTTCAGCAGCGCACGGGTGGCGTCGATGTTCCCGACCAGGGACGGGGCCTCCGACCACAGCAGCGCTACCGCGCCGGCGACGTGCGGCGTGGCCATCGACGTACCGTCGATGGCGCGGTAGGTGGAACCCGGCCAGGCGGAGCGGACGTTCACGCCGGGGGCGGCGATGTCCGGCTTGGCGGAGCCGTCGAAGAGCGACGGGCCGAAGCCGGAGAATCTCGCGATCTTCCCGGCGGAGTCGTAGGCACCGACCGCGTACGTCGCCGCCTGGGCGCCCGGGGTACGCGCCGTGCTGCAGGTGACGCCGTTGCCGTCGTTGCCGTTGGCGAACGCCTCGAAGATGCCGGCCGCGTTCCAGGCCGCGACGATGTCCGCGTAGAAGTCGGTGACGCCGCCGCCCCACGAGTTGTTGACGATGTTCGGGGCCAGGTCCGGCCGCGGGTTGTTCCCGTTGCGGTCGGTCGGCGCGAGGATCCACTGCCCGGCCGCGAGCAGGTTGCCGTCGACGCAGAGCTGGTCGGTCGTGCAGCCCTTGGCGGCGATCCAGCGGGCGCCGGGCGCGACGCCGATGCCGCCGGCGCCGGCCATCGTGCCCATGGTGTGCGTGCCGTGGCCGGCGTTGTCGCACGGGGCCGAGGTGGTGCAGACGCCGGTCGGGTCGTAGAAGTTGTAGTCGTCGCTCGTCGAGGAGCCGGTCCAGCCGCGGTAGGCGGCCTTCAGCGCCGGGTGGTCCCACTGCACGCCGGTGTCGACGTTGGCGACGACGACGCCCTCGCCGCGCTCCTGGTACTGCGACCACACCTGGTCGGCCTTGATGTCGGAGATGCCCCACTCGACGGCGGCGTCGGTCGAGATCGACTGGGTGCCGGCGGCGGGCTCGGTGTCGTCGAGGGCGTGGGTCTGCTCCTGGACGATCCGCTCGACGTCCGGGCGGGTGGCGAGTTCGTCGACCAGCTCCGCGTCGTCGGAGGTCACCAGCACGGCGTTGACGATCCAGAAGGGCTGGTAGCCCGCCTTCTCCTTGTCCAGGAAGGCCCGCAGCGACTTCTGGCTGCCGGTCGCCGTGTTGCGCAGTGCGTCGAACGCGGCCTCGGCCTTGGCCGCGTGGCCGCGGGCCTTCTTCGCGGCGGACAGGTCGGCGTGGTCCTTCAGTACGACGAAGAACCGTGACTCCTTCCCGGCGGCTACGGCGTCGAGCACCGCGGAGTCGACGTCTGCCGACGCGCTGGGGGTCGCGGGCTGCGCGACGGCGGGGGCGGAACCGCCGAGTACGGCGGCGAGCGCGACCGCCGCCCAGACAGCGCGCCTGCGCCGGGCTATGCGGGGGACGTTCATGAAGGGCTGCTCCTTCAGGGGCTGCGAGAGGTGCGTCCCAGCCGGCCGACGGGGTCTCCGCAGGGCAGCGGACCGGGAAGTGGCCGCACGCTAGGGCAACCCAATTACTGAGCCGTTACTGCCCCTTGACGCCCTGCTCAGCGGGCCGCAGCCCATCCGCCACCATGCCCGTGAGCACGTCATACGACGCGTCCAGGTCCTCCGGCAGCCCGAACCCCCCGGCAGCCTCCAGCACGGCGAACCCGTGCACCGCCGAGCGGACGGCGCGGGCCGCGTGCACCGCCTCGGCTCCCTCCAGCCCGAATCCGCGCAGCACCGCGAGGAGCACGCCCAGCACCCGCTCCCCCGCCGGCCGTGACCGCTCGTCGCGCAGGGGCTGCGGGTCCATCGTGCCGTAGCGGTCGGGGTGTTCGACGGCGTACGCCCGGTACGCGCGCATGAAGGCCCGCACCGCCTCCTCCCCGGAGAGGCCGAGCACCGCGTCGGTCACCCGGTCCGCGAGTTCGTCCAGCACCCGCGCGGTGAGCAGGCCGCGCAGCTCGGCGAGGTTGCGTACGTGCTTGTAGAGCGACGGCGTCGCCACCCCGGCGCGGGAGGCGACGGCCGACAGGGTGAGGCCGGCGGCGCCGTCGGCGTCGACGACGGCGAGCGCCACGTCGACGACCGCGCCGGCGGACAGGCCCGCCCTAGGCACCGGCGGCACCGGCCGTACGGGCGAGGAAGGGCAGCATCGCGGCCGCGACCTCGGCGGGCCGCTCGGCCTGCGGGTAGTGGCCGGCGTCCGCGATCAGCACGATCTCGGTGGACCCGGCGAGATCGCTCGCGTACTTCTCCGCCTCGGCGCGCGGGTCGTCGAAGTCGGGGTCCTTGTCACCCATGACGATCAGCGCCGGCTGGTGCACCCGGGCCCGGTAGGCACCGGAGTCCTTGGACTCCGGCAGCGCCACGGCGACGAAGGACGCGGTACGGCCCGGCTCGCGCAGGTTCGCCTTCAGGGCCTTCACGTAGTCCTTGAAGTCGGCGGGCTTGGGCCCCTTGTACAGCGAGCGGTAGAACATCGCCCACAGCGCGGGCGTCCGCACGACGAGCCGCTGGAGGGCGGCCATCAACGCGCCCGGCTGGGGGGCGGTGGCCCACGTGGAGAGCAGGACGACACCGGTCACCTCCTCGGGCAGTTCGGCGGCGGCGACCACCGCGGAGTCCGGGGTCCACGACAGGCCGACGACGGTGGCGGGTCCGCCGAGGTGGCGGATCAGCGCGGCGTAGTCGGATCCGACGGCCGTCGTGGTGTACGAGTCCCAGCCGGTGGACGACTCGCCGTGGCCGCGGATGTCGAACGTGGCGACGCGGTAGCCGGCGGCGACCAGTTCCGGCACGAGCAGCCGGTAGGACTGGCGCAGGTCGCCCATCCCCGGCGCCATCACGATCAGCGGACCCTCACCGGTCACGTCGTAGGCGATGCGGCCCTCTGCCACGTCGAGGTACTCGGTCATGGTGTTTCCCCTCCCAAAGCTCCAAGGCTTATCCCGATAGCCATAAAGCTAATGCTGTTAGCCAAGGCCTGTCAAGCCCCCGGGGGAACGCTCTGCCGCTCAGTCGCAGACGACCTCGTCGCGCGGTGTGTAGTGGGTGCCGAAGCGCTCGCGCCGGACCTCCTGGCCGCGCTCGACGAAGACCCGCTCGACGGTGACGTCGAAGCCCTCCAGCGGGGTCTGCGGCTCGCACTTGAGCACGGGGCCCTCGCGGGTCGCGGGCTCCTTCACGTTGGTGCGCGGGCCCTTCACCGACTGGACGTCGTCGTACTTCCGGGTGCCGAGGAAGGAGACGGTGATCGAGCCCTCGGTCGCCCGGGTGCGGATGTAGACCGCGTTGCCCGAGTCGTTGAGGAAGCTCAGGTCCAGCGCGCCCCAGACGACCGTCGCCTCGCGTCCCTCCGGATAGCGCTCGATGTAGAAGGAGTGTGCGCCCCATTCCAGCGGCTTGACGCCCGCGAAGAACACGGCGTTGAAGACCGTCGTCGCGACCGCGGAGACGCCGCCGCCGGTGGCGCGGGCGAACTGGCCGTCCTGGATGATGACGCCCTCCACGAAGCCGTTCGCCTCGGTGCGTTCGCCGACGGTGCGGTTGAAGCTCCAGGTGTCGCCGGGGAGGACGACCGAGCCGTCGATCAGCTCCGCGGCGCGGCCGACGTTCTTCGTACGGTAGGGCGCGGCGGGGAAGTTGACGGTGAAGGTGGACATCTGCTCGGTGATGCCCAGCTCGTCGACGTTGTCCCGGGTGAGCGTGGGCCGTATCTCCCGGGTGGCCACCGGGCCGGTGCGGGCGGCGCCGGTGGCCGTGAGCAGCGGCAGTACGGCGCCGCGCAGCGCCCCGGGCGTCACCTCGCGGCCGGAGCGGCCGTCCGCGGTGACGACGACGCGGCCGCCGTCGAGGGCGAGCCGGGCGTCGACGGCCTCGTCGGTGATCTGCTCCAGGCGGCGGGCCACGGCGGGGTCGTCGAGCAGGCCGCGGGCGTCGAGGTGCGGGGTGAGGCGGTCGCCGCTCCCCCGGGTCATCGAGAGGTGGGCGCCGACCACGGCGGGGGTGAGCGCCAGCCGTCCACCGCCGGTGGTGGTGAGCGTGACGGGCGCGGACATGGCCGGCCGGGCGAACGCCTTCAGCGCCCGGTCCACCTCGGCGGCGCCGACCTCGGGCTCGGCGTGCCGCACCGGCAGCGGTACGGCGGGGGCCTCGCCCGTGGGGTCGGTGCCGCGCAGGGCGGCGAGGGCCGCGCCGATATCGAGCGACTGCCCGCGCCGCGGCGCTACGGGCACCGGGCGGCCGCCCTCGAACGTGATCCCGCCGTCGCGGGCCGCGCGGTCGTGCTTCGCCGCCACGGCCCCGAGGGCGGCGCGGGCCCTGGCCTCGTCGAGCCGTACGACGGGCGCCACGTCGCGGTCGCCGTCGGCGAACAGCCGGCCGATGACGGTGACCGGGTCGTTCCCGCTCCGCGCGGCACGCTCGGCGGTCGCGCGGGCGTCCAGCGCGTACCCCGCCGCCGCGGTCCCGACGACGTCCTCCGTCGCACCGACCCGCACATGCACCTCGTCCGGCCAGAACTCCCCCTGCCGCCGCTCAAGCACCGCACCGGCCTCGGCAACGCCCAGCCCCCCGAGCGCGACACCCCGCACCTCGGTCCCCGGGGCCAACTCGTCATCACCGACGGCAAGCCCGGCCAGATAAAGCCCCCCGAACACGACCCCGACGACACCGGCTCCCACCAGCCCCACGGAACGTATTCGCATAACCAGAAGATAACCGCCCAAAACCCCACCCTCCACCGCACCCACACCACCCTGCCGCCTGGCGCGGCCGCCACCGGCCGGGCTGGCCGGGGACGCGGACCCCACCGGGCGACCGCACCGGGTACGGGTACGGTTCGCACCGCTGCGGGCGGGTTGGGCACGGCGGCGCTGGCCCCGCGCCGGGCGGCCACACCGGGTACGGATGCGGTTCGCACCACTGCGGCCGACTGGGCGCGAGGGCGCGGGCCCCGCCGGGCGACCGCACCGACTACGGCTCGCACCGCTGCGGGCGGCTGGGCGCGGGGGCGCGGGCCCCGCCGGGCGGCCACACCGGGTACGGGTGCGGTTCGCACCGCTGCGGCCGCCGCCTACCTCGATCCCCGCGACCACGCCTGGGAGCGCC
>NZ_JBFAXR010000169.1:0-15293 GCF_040680895.1 Streptomyces sp. NPDC051940
AGCTTACGTCGGCGGGATCCTCCACCGCCACGGACTTTCGCCGTATCCGGGCCCTAGGACCGGCCGGTCGGCGGGCAGTGCGGCGCGGCCGGCGATCCCGGCGAGCCGCTCGCGCCACCAGTCCGGGTCGGCCCGCGTGCCGGGCCCGCCGGGCCGGGCCTGCGGGGGCGGCGGCAACTCGCGGCGCCGGTAGGCCGCGTCGAGCTCGGCCAGCAGGACGCCGGCCGACCACAGGTCGACCACCGCGTGGTGCGCCAGCAGCAACAGCACGGGATCCGCACCGCGTACGGGGACCAGCGTCGCCCGTACGAGCCCGCCCCCGGCCATCGGCATCGGTACGGCGGCGAGCTCGGTCAGCCGGCCGTCGAGCCGGTCCGCGCCGACCTCGTCCGCCAGGCGCAGCACCCTCCCGGGGACCGGGTCGACCGTGACCGCCGGCTCCGGGCCCGCGAACCGGGCGCGCAGCACCGGATGCCGCTCGAGCAGGGTGCGCAGCGCCTCGTCGAGGCGTTCGTGGTCGACGTCCGCCGGGAGTCGTACGGCGGCGGCGGTGGTGTAGGCGGGGGTGTCCGGCGTGATCTGCTCGTGCAGCCAGAAGGGCCTGGCCGCGGTTGCCGTGCCCGGGGTGTCCGGCGCTGCCGTGCCGGAGTCCGGCCGGGACACGGTCAGTTCGGCCAGGGACGCGCCCGACAGCAGCTCCGCCACGTCCACGCGCACCCCGCGCCGCCGGGCCGCCGCGACGAACCGGGCCGCCGCCAGGGAGTCCAGGCCCAGCTGCGTGAGCGGTACGTCGGCGGGCGTCGGCCCGAGGACGTCGAGTGCCGTCTCCCGTACCGCCGGATCGAGACCGGCCGCGACCGCCCCGGCCGCCGCCGCGGCGACGCCCGCGAGCGTCGTCAGCTCCCCGGCCTCCCACAGCTGCCGGACGAGGCCGCGCTGCATCTTGCCGCTCGACGTCCGCGGCAGCGACGCCCGGGGCACCGCCACGATCACCTCCGGGGCGACACCGCAGCCCTCCACGACGGCCCGCCGTGCCGAGTCCAGCACGGCCTGCACCGCCTCGGGCCCGGCGTGCCGGTCCACCTCGACCGCCACACCGAGCCCGTCGCCGTCCGCACCGGACCCCCCGCCGACCGGGAACGCCACGACGGCGCCGGCGGCCGGCTGCGCCTCGGTGACCAGATCCTCGACGTCCTGCGGGTAGAGGTTGCGGCCCCGCACGATGACGACGTCCTTCACCCGGCCGGTGACGAACAGCTCGCCGTCCGCCAGGAAGCCCAGGTCACCGGTGCGCAGCTGGGAGCCGGGGAACGCGGCGGCGGTCTCCTGCGGCCGTCCCCAGTAGCCGTCGGCGAGGCCGTCGCCGCCCACCCGGATCTCCCCGACCTGCGTGGTGGGTTCGCCGTCGGGCGTGACCACCCGCACCGGGCACAGCGGGCGGCCGCTGGACACCAGGTCCACGCCGCCGTCCGCGACCTCGACGACGCGGTGCCGCGCCAGCTCGTCCGGGTCGACGGAGCGCGTCACGACCGGCCCGCCCACCTGCGCCCCGGAGACGATGAGGGTCGCCTCGGCCAGTCCGTAGCAGGGGTGGACGGCGGACGCGCGGAATCCGTACGGCCGGAACCGGTCCGTGAACCGGCGGACGGTGCGGGCGCGTACGGGCTCCGCCCCGGTGAACGCGAGCCGCCACGAGCCGAGGTCCACCCCCTCCAGCTCCTCGTCGGCGACCCGGTCCGCGCACAGCCGGTAGCCGAAGTCGGGGCCGCCGCTGACGGTGGCCCGGAACCGGCTGATCGCCCGCAGCCAGTCCGCCGGGTTCTGGGCGAACGCCGTCGGCGCCATCAGGGCGCAGGGCACCCCCGCGTACACGGGCGTGAGCAGGCCCCCGACCAGCCCCATGTCGTGGTACGGCGGCAGCCAGCTGACGGCGACGTCGTCGGCGGTCAGGGCGAAGTTCTCCGCGATCATCCGGATGTTCGCCAGCAGCGCCCGGTGCGTCACGACCACGCCCTTGGGCGCTCCGGTGGAGCCCGAGGTGTACTGCAGGAAGGCGACGCCGTCCGGCGCCGTCCGTAACGCGCGGTCCGCGGCCGGGTGGTCGGCCGCCTCCTCGGTGGTGTGCCACGTGAGGTCGATCCGCCCGCCGCGCCGCGCCCGGTCCCGCGCGTCCGCCGTGCCCAGCGCGACGGCGGGGGCGGCGTCCCGCACGATCGCCGCCAGCCGCTCGTCGTGCCGCGACCCCCGGGGCGGATACGCCGGCACGGCCACGTACCCGGCGTGCAGGCTCCCCAGGAAGGCGGCCAGATAGTCGAAGCCGGGAGGGGCGCTCACCAGTACCCTCGCTCCCGGCTCCAGCCCCAGGTCGCCCAGCATGGCGGCGACCTGCCAGATGCGCCGCTGCAGCTCCCCGTAGGTCAGTGACCCGCCGGTCCGGTCGGACCGGACGAGGTGGAAGGCGGTGGCGTCGGCGGTGGCCGAGGTGCGGTGAGCGACGAGAGAGGCGACGTCGTTTGCCGTGTTGGGCACAGTTCTCCCTGGGTGATGGGACCTGCGAGCGGAGGGCGACCTTGGTCAACTCGGAGGCAGTATGGCGTACGCCAACACCTCGCAAAGTAACGACAGTTGATTGAGTCGGTAAGTTGCTTTTCGCGGCCTTGAGCGGGCCACCGGGACCCTCCGGGACGGCCCGGACGGGGTCCGCCCGAATCCCGTCGCTGTGTTGATTTCTGTAGGTTGGGGACGACCCGCCCGGCTTGGACCGGGCGGGTCGTTCGGACTGATCTGCGGGAGGGCGCGTGGCGCGCGGTTTCGATACGGACCCGGAGGGCGGCGGCATAGTCGGCCGGGAGCAGCAGCTCGCCCGCATCCGTGCCTTCCTGGCCGGCGACGCCCCGGACCCGGACCGGCTGCTGCTCGTGGCGGGCGAGCCGGGCGCGGGCAAGACCACGCTGCTGGACGCCGCGGTGGCGGCGGCCGGCGGGCGCGGGCTGCGGGTGCTGCGGGCGCGGGGCGACCAGAGCGAGGCCGAGCTGGCGTTCGCCGGGCTGCACCAGCTCCTGCGCCCGGTGCTGGAGGAGGCGCACGACCTGCCCGGCCGGCAGCGCGCGGCGCTGTGGGCGGCGTTCGGGCTCGACACCGACGAGGCGCTGGGAGCCACCGACGAGGCGGCGCCGGGAACCGCCGACGAAGAAGCGGCGGGAGCCACCGACGAGGCGGCGCCGGGAGCCGCCGAAAACCCCGCCGAGCCGCTGCTCATCCGGCTCGCCGCGCTGACCCTGCTCTCCGACGCGGCGGCCCGCCGGCCCCTGTGCCTGGTCGTCGACGACGCGCACTGGCTGGACGACGGCTCGCTGGACACGCTCGCGTTCGTGGCCCGGCGGCTGGCGGACGAGCCGATCCGCGTGCTCGCCGCGGCCCGCACCGGCGCCGTGCCCGACCGCCTCGCGGCGCCGGCGGTCCGGATGGACGTACCGCCCCTGGCCGACGATCCGGCCGGGCTGCTGCTGGACCGCCAGCCGCAGCCGCCGGCCGGGGAGCTGCGCGAGCGGATCCTGCGGCAGGCCGCCGGCAGTCCCCTCGCCCTGGTCGAACTGGCCAGGTCCACGGCCGGACTCGGCGACGCCCCGCCGGACGGCGCCGCCGGCAACCTGCCGCTGAGCGCCCGGCTGGAGCAGGTCTTCGCGGCGCGGCTGACCGGGCTGCCCGCCGCCACCCGGCGCGTCCTGCTGCTCGTCGCCGCGGCCGGTGACGCCGACCTGCCCGCCGCGCTGACCGCCGCGGGCGCCCTCCCCGGCGGCGAGGCCGCGCCGTGGGGGCCCGCCGAGGACGCCGGACTGGTGCGCCTGGCGAGCGGCCGGATCGGCTTCCGCCATCCGCTGATGCGCTCCGCCGTCTACCAGACGGCGACCTTCCAGGAGCGCCGGGCGGCCCATCTGGCCCTGGCCGACGCGCTGCACGGCAGCCCCGACCGGCGCGCCTGGCATCTGGCCGCCGCGACCCTCGCACCGGACGAGGACATCGCCGGCCTGCTGGCCGCCACCGCCGACCGGGCCCGGCGCCGGGGCGGCTACCACGCCGCCGCCGCGGCCCTCGAACGCGCCGCCATGCTCACCCCGGATCCCGAATGCCACGCCCGCCGCCTGGTCGACGCGGCGAGCATGGCCATGTACGCGGGCCGGCCCCGCTGGGTCGAGGCGATCACGGCCAAGGCCGTCGCGGCGACCGACGACCCGCATCTGCTGGCGGAGGCGTCGCTGCGCGCCGGCTGGGCGCTGGCCGTCACCACCCGCCACGCGGCCTGCCTCGACTTCCTGCTGCCGATCGCGGAGGCCGCCGCCGACACCGCGCCGGACCAGGCCCTGGCCGCGCTCAGCACCGCGGCGACCGTCGTCTACCACGCGGGCGACGAGACGTACCGCCGCCGGGCGCTGCGGATAGCCCGGACCATCGGTGAACGGGGCGGGACCGGCGCCCCCTGGCTGTGGACGTGGATCGCCTGCGACCCGTTCACCGACCGCGCGGAGCGGCTGCGCCTGCTCCGGGAGACCGCACAGGCGCCCGGCCTCACCCTGCCGGAACTGGTCACGCTCGGCGCCGCCGCCTGGGCCCTCGACGAGACGGACCTCGCCGTGCGGGTCCTCGGCGGGGCGATGGACCATCTGCGCAGCACCACGACCGCGGGCACCAACGCCACCGTGGCGCAGGCGCTGGCCCTGTCGCAGTTCGAGAGCGGCGCGTGGGACGCCGCGGGGGAGACCGCACGGGAGGCGTACGGCACGGCCGCCGAGAGCGGACTGGAGATGGCCGCCACCTCGGCGGGGTTCCTCGAGGCCATGCTGTACGCGGTCCGCGGCGACACCGCCGGCGCCCGCGGCCGGCTCGACGCCGTACGCGCCGGAGCCGATCTGTCCCGCAGCCGCGGCCACGACGTCCGGATACGCCTGGTGCTGGCCACCGCCGCGACCGTCGACGCGGACTACGCGGGCGCGTACGAGCACCTGCGCGGGCTGTTCGGCGAGGGCCCCGACCCCGCGCCCGCCCACTACCACTACGCGTACATGGGCCTCGCCGACCTGGCGGCCGCCGCCGAACGCACCGGGTGTACGGACGACGCACGTGAGATCGTCGAGGCCGCGGAGCGAAGGCTGGGGGACGGCATGTCCCCCCGGCTGCGCCAGCTGACGCGGCGCGCCCGCGCCCTGCTGTCCCCGATCGGGGAGGCCGAACGGCACTTCACGGCGGCCCTGGACGGCACCGCCGGCGACCAGTGGCCCTTCGAGCGGGCGCAGGCCCGTCTCGACTACGCCGAGTGGCTGCGGCGCCGCCGCCGTACCGCCGAGGCGCGCCGGCTGCTCGCCCAGGCGCTGACCGTCTTCGAACGGCTCGACGCGCGCCCCTGGATCAGCCGCACCCGCGCCGAACTCCGCGCCTGCGGCGTCACCGCACCCCCCGGTGAGCGGGCCGCGGGCGGGGTGGGCGAGCTGACCGCGCAGGAACTCCAGATCGCCCGGCTCGCCGCCGAGGGGCTGACCAACCGGGCGATCGGCGAACGCCTGCTGCTGTCGCCGCGCACCATCGGCTACCACCTCTACCAGGTGTTCCCCAAGCTCGGCGTGACCTCCCGGGCGCAGCTGCGCGGGGCGCTGGAGACGACCGGTCACATGACCTAAGCACTCAGACCCGCGGCGGCCGACGATGAGCGTATGGACATCGTGGGCCGAAGCGGCGAACTCCGGGCACTGCACCGCATGGTGGACCGCGCGCCGGGCGCGCCGGCCGGTCTCGTGCTGCACGGCGGCCCGGGCACCGGCAAGACGGCCCTGCTGCGGGCCTGCACCGGCTACGCCCGGGAGCGCGGGGTGCGCGTCCTCGGCGCCTGCGGGCACGAGAGCGAGGCCCGGCTGGCGTTCGCCGGGCTGCACCAGCTGCTCGCGCCGGTCATGGCGTACGCCGACCGCGTCGGCCCGTACCACCGGACCGTGCTGCGACGGGTGCTCGGCTTCGAGGAGGGACCGCCGCCGGACCCGCTGGCTGTCCCTGTCGCCACCCTCGCCTTGCTGGCCGCCGTCGCCGAGGACGGGCCGGTGCTCGTCGCGGTGGAGGACGCGCACCGGGTGGACGGCCCCACCTCCGAGGTGCTCATGTTCGTGCTGCTGCGGCTGGAGGCGTACGACCTCCGCGCGGTCCTCGCCCGGCGCGCGCCGGGGGCGGCGAACCGGATGCCGCCCGGCGTCGGGACCCTCGACGTGCGGCCTCTCGGGAGGCCGGACGCCGAGGAGTTGCTGGACCGGCTCCATCCGGGCCTGGAGCAGTGGGTCCGCGAGCGGACGCTGGGGGAGGCGGCCGGCAATCCGCTGGCGCTGGCCGAGCTGCCCGCCGCGATCGCCCGCGAGGAGGCCCCGCGGCTCGAAGCCGGCCACGCCCGGCGGGCGGCGGCGCTGTCGCCGCGACTGCGCACGGCCCTGCTGCTGGCGGCACCGGATGAACTGCGCGCCGCCCACGCCGTCCTGGCGGAGCGGTACGCGGGGCATCTCTCGGGCCGCCCGCGCGAGCCGGCCGCCGCGGCGGCCGGGCCCGTCGGGTCCTCCACCGACGTGTCCGGCCCGGCCACCCGGGCGCGGGTCCTCATGCTGCGTGACGGTGATCTCGCCGGTGCCCGCCGCCTCCTGGACCGGGTCCCGTCCTCGTACGAGACGCCGCGGGCCGTGGAGGCGCGCGTCCTGGCCGCCGCGTGCACCCAGGACCCGCGGGACTGGGCGCGTGTACGCGCCCTCATCACCGCCCAGGGCCGGAGCACCGGTCCCGGGACCCGGCTGCTGCACGGCGTACTCGACGACCTGCCGCGCACCGGGCACGGACTCGCGCCGCTGCTGCACGAGGCGTTCGCGGGGCTCCCGGCCGACCCGCCGCCGGAGCAGGTCGTCGAGCTGTGCCGGGCGGCGGCCGGTCTGGACCTGCTGCACGACTACCGCGCGCACGTCCGCGACCTCGTCGCCCGGCAGCGGGGCGCGGGCGCCGTGACGCACGCCGCCGGCTACTGGCTCGCGGCGCACGACCACTTCCTGTCGGGCGAGTGGGGGGCGGCCGAACAGGCCGCGCACACCGGGCTGGAGCTGTGCGTACGGCACGACCTCCAGCTCCCCGCCCACGACCTGCGCTGCGCCCTGGGCCGGATCGCGGCGGCCCGCGGGGACGTGGCCGGCGCCCGCGCGTACAGCAGGACCGTCGAGCAGTGGGCCGCGCCTCGCGGCAGCACGCTGCACCTGACGCTGTCCGCGCGGAACCTGGCGCTGGCCGCGCTGTCGGCGGGCGACTACGAGACGGCGTACCTGCAGTGCGAGCGCGTCAGCCCCGCGGGCACCCTCGCGCCGCACCGCCTCGCGGCGCCGTGGCTGGTGCTGGACCTGGTCGACGCGGCCGTCCGCACCGGTCGTACGGATGCGGCCCGCGCCCATCTGGCCGCCGCCGAGGCCGCGTCCCTCGCGGACCTCACGCCGCGGCTGCGGCTGCACGTCCTCGGCGCCCGTGCGCTGACCGCCTCCGGTGCGGAGGCGGTGGGCCTGTTCCGCACTGCGCTCGCGCTGCCGCAGACCGAGCGGTGGCCCTTCGACCACGCCCGGGTCAGGCTGGCGCTCGGCGAACTGCTCCGCCGGCTGCGCCGCCCCGGGGACGCCCGCCCCGAACTCCGGCGCGCCGCGGACGTCTTCGCCCGTATCGGGGCTTCGGCCTGGCACCGCCGCGCGGAGCAGGAGCTGCGGGCCTCGGGGGTGGCCGTGCTGCGGCAGCGCCGCCCGGCGGAAGCGCCGGGGCTGACCTCACAACAGCTGGAGGTGGCGCGCCTGGCCGCGACGGGCCTGACCAACAAGCAGATCGCCTCCCGCCTGCACCTCTCCCCCCGCACGATCGGCGCCCACCTCTACCGCACCTTCCCCAAACTGGGCATCACCTCACGCTCAGCCCTGCGCGACGCGCTCACCACCTCCGCCGGGGCTGCGACGGACTCCGGGGCCTCCGGCCCCGGGGGCCCCGGGAGTGGGGCCCGCTGAGGGGGCTGGTGCGCGCGTTGCCGGGGGCGCTCGTCCGGCCAGGAGCCGGGGCCTTCGGGGTGAGTCGGCCGGTGGTGCGGGCGGGATGACAGCTCTCGTGGGCCTCGGGCCCGGGGGCCCGCTGAGAGGGCCGGCGCGCCCGTTGCCGGGGGCTAGCGTGCCCGTTGCCGGGGGGCTAGTCAGGCCCGGAGCCGGGGACCCGCAGGGGGTGGCGCGTGCAGACGCCGGCGGGGTGGGGGAGGGCAGACAGCTCTCAGGCCCCGGCCCGTCTCCGCCCCTGCCCCATGCCCCCTGCCCCATGCCCCCGGCCCCTGGCCCCGACCCCGACCGCGGCCCGCGGCCCCGGCCCTGGTCACCCGGCCCGCGGCCTCGGTCCGCGGCCTCAGCCCTCAGCCCCGGGCCTCGGTCTCGGCCTCAGCCCCCAGCCCCAGCCCTGGCCCTGGCCTCGGTCCCAGCCCCCGGGGGCCCCCAGGGCACTGGGAAAGAGAAGCCGTGTGGTTCGGTGACCGGGGTCAGGGGGTGGTCCTGATGAAGTGGAGGACCGCTGCCGTCCACTCCTCCGCGTGGGTGAGTGGTGCCCCGTGCGGGGCGTCCGCGAGGAGTACCGTGCGCGCTGCCGGGGCCGTCCGGGACACCCAGCGGCCCGAGGACGCGTACGGCATGAACGCGTCCTCCGCCCCGTGCAGCACCAGCACAGGCACCCGCAGCCGCGCCAGGTCCACCGCCAGGGCGCGGTCCGACCACCCCCGTACGATCTCCGCCGTCCCCCGCGGCGAGGCCGCCGCCGCCACGTGCAGCAGATGGGCGCGGGTCGGCTCGTCCAGCGCCGGCTCCCCCCGTACGGCGAAGAAGCGCCGCAGTACGTCGTCGAGCATCGCGATGCGATGGCGGGCGGCCGCGGCCAGCAGGTCCGCCACCAGCTCGCTGCCCGGACGCACCACGACCGGGCTGGCCAGCACCAGCCGCGCCACCCGCCCGGCCGCGAGGCGCGCCGTGCAGCGGGCGGCCTCCGCCGTCCCCGACGAATGGCCGACGACCGTGACGCCGCGCAGGCCGAGGTGCCGGATCAGCAGTCGCAGATCCGCCGCCTGCCCCTCGCCGTCGTAGCCGCTCCAGGCGCGCGTGGACCCGCCGAAGCCGCGCCGGTCGTACGTCACCACGCGCAGCCCCGCCGCCACCAGCGCCCCCACCTGCGGCTCCCAGCAGGCGTGGCCGAACGGCCATCCCGCCACCAGCACCACGGGCGGACCGTCGCCGACGTCCTCGTAATAGAGCTCCACGTCGGCGTTCCTCTCCCGCCCGACAGCGAGCAACGGCACCGGTCCTCCTCGGGGATCCCCCGTCTGCAGGGTCCTCCACAGCGTCGGCGGCGTGGACAGGCGGCACATCGGTCGGATGACCACACCCTGGGAGGTGCAGTCATCCGACCGATGCGCGGCACGACCGGCGGCGACGACGCTGAGGACCAGACCGCATCCACACCCCCCGGAAGGCAGGACGTCCATGGCCGAGGCACGGCAGATCCCCGTGGTGTTCATCCATGGCCTGTGGATGCACGCGAGCAGCTGGCAGAACTGGGTGGACCTCTTCAACAGCCGCGGCTACGACGCCTCCGCCCCCGGCTGGCCCGGAGACGCCGCGACGCCCGCGCAGACGCGGGCGAACCCGCACGCCGTGGCCGGCCACGGCATCGGCGACGTCACCGACCACTACGCCGCGTATCTCGAAACGCTGCCCACTGCGCCCGTCGTGATCGGGCACTCCTTCGGCGGGCTCATCGCCCAGAAGCTGCTGGGCAGCGGACTGGCCCGGGGCGCGGTGTGCCTGGCACCCGCCCAGTTCAAGGGGATCCTCGGCATCCCCCTCGTGCAGCTGAGGACGGCGGCCCCCGTCCTCACCAGGCCGTGGCTGCGGACCAAGACCTGGGCGCACACGGCCGACTCGTACGCCGCGGCGTTCGCGAGCGCCGTCCCCCGGGCGGAGTCCGACGAGCTGTACGAGCGGTTCACGATCCCGTCCCCCGCCCGTCCGCTGTTCCAGGCCGGCCTGGCCAACCTCGCCCCGCGCAGCCAGGCCGCCGTGGACACCCGGTCCGACCGCGGACCGCTGCTCCTCGTCGCAGGCGCCAAGGACCGCACCGTGCCGGAGGCGACGGTCCGCGCCGCGTACCGGATCCAGGGCCGCAACCCCGGGGTCACCGAGTGGAAGTCCTTCGCGGACCGCGGCCACTCCCTGCCCGCCGACCACGGCTGGCGCGAAGTCGCGGACACCGCACTGGACTTCCTCACCCGCAACGGTCTGGGCCCGGCCCCCCCACCGGCCCACCGACTGACCACGGCCCGACAGCCCGACATACCACCAGACACACAAGCCCCACAGCAGGACCAAGCACTACGAAAGGAAAGCCATGCCCGCCATCACCACCCAGGACGGCACCTCGATCTTCTACAAGGACTGGGGCACCGGCCGCCCGGTCGTCTTCAGCCACGGCTGGCCGCTGAACGCGGACGCCTGGGACGGGCAGCTCAACTTCCTCGCCTCGCACGGCTACCGGGCCATCGCCCACGACCGGCGCGGGCACGGCCGCTCCACCCAGACCTGGGACGGCCACCACCTGGACCAGTACGCCGACGACCTGGCCGAGCTGATCGAGCGGCTCGACCTGACCGACGCGGTCCTGGTCGGCCACTCCACCGGCGGCGGCGAGGTCGCCCGCTACCTCGGCCGGCACGGCACCGCCCGGGTGGGCAAGGCGGTGCTGCTGGGCGCGATCACCCCGCTGATGCTGCAGACCGACGCGAACCCCGAGGGCACCCCGATCGAGGTGTTCGACGGGATCCGCGCGGGCGTGGCGGGGGACCGCTCGGAGTTCTACTACGGGCTCAGCGAGGCGTTCTACGGCTTCAACCGCGAGGGCGCGGCCGTCTCCGACGGCAAGCGGCGCGAGTTCTGGCTGCAGGGCATGCAGGTCGGCCTGAAGGCGGCGTACGACTGCGTGAAGGCGTTCTCCGAGACGGACCTGACCGAGGACCTGAAGGCCATCGACATCCCGGTGCTGGTGGCCCACGGCGACGACGACCAGATCGTCCCGATCGGGGCCGCCGCCCTCAAGGCCGCGAAGCTGCTGCCGAACGCCACCCTGAAGGTCTACCCGGGTGCCCCGCATGGCCTCAACGGCGCCTTCGAGCAGGAGTTCAACAACGATCTCCTGGCCTTCATCAAGGGCTGACCCCGCGGTGCCGGCGGGCAGGCGGATACCAACTCCTGGGGATCCCTTGATCGCATCTTGACGCCGCCATGGACCGGTCATGAACCGATCGGCGGGAGAGTTCCCCTGGCGCGATGCGTGCAGCGTGCATGTATGTGTGCGCGCACGCATCGCGCGGATCAAGTAATCCGCAACGCAGGGGACTCCATGAGAGCAAACCGCTCACGGGCGCGCATTCTGCTGTCGGCCGCAGTGACACTGCCGCTGGCCGCGGGCGCGCTCGCCCTCGGCATACCGGGCGCCGCCGCCGACACGGGCGACGGCGGCAGGGACGTGCTGCAGGGCACCCACCCGCAGTGGGCCACGGCCTCCGCCGACCACGGCGAGACCGCCGCGACCCGGCAGCTCACCGTCCGCGTCTATCTCGCGGGCCGGGACGCCGCCGGGCTCACCGCCTACGCCAAGGCCGTCTCCGACCCGAAGTCGGCGCAGTACGGCCGCTATCTGACGCCGGCGCAGGCCGAGGCCCGCTTCGGCGCAAGCCCGGAGCAGCTCGCCGCCGTCACCGCCTGGCTGAAGGGGGCGGGCCTGAGGATCACCGCGCGGACCGCGCACTACCTCGAGGTCACCGGCACCGCCGCCGCGGCCGGCCGGGCGTTCGGCACCGAGCTGCACGACTACGCCCGCAAGGGCCACACCTACCGCGCCCCCGCCCGTACGGCCTCCGTACCGGCATCGCTCGACGGCGCGGTACTGACCGTCACCGGCCTCAGCGACGCGCCGCGCAGCGTCAGGCACGACGGCCAGCTGCCGAAGCCGGGCCCGGTGTTCAAGAACTCCGGCCCCTTCTCGGCGTACCACGGCGAGAACACCGACACCTCCCTCCCGCAGGCGTACGGCGCGAACCAGCCGTACGCGGTCAAGGGCTACACCGGCAGGCAGCTGCGCTCGGTGTACGGCGCCGGCGAGTACACCGGCAAGGGCGTCACCGTCGCCATCACCGACGCCTACGCCTCGCCGACGATCGCCCAGGACGCGGCGCAGTACGCCGCCGCCAACGGTGACCAGCCCTACCGGGCCGGCCAGCTCACCCAGTCCAACCCGCGCCACTACCGCTCCGTCAAGGAGTGCGACGCGGCGGGCTGGTACGGCGAGGAGTCGCTGGACGTGGAGGCGGTGCACGCGGTCGCCCCGGACGCGAACATCGTCTACGTCGGCGCCGAGTCCTGTATGGACGACGCCCTCATCGACTCCCTCACCAAGATCGTCGACAACCGGCTGGCCGACATCGTCTCCAACTCCTGGGGCGACGTCGAGGCCAACCTGACCGCCGACTCGGCGGCCGCCTACGACCAGGTCTTCAAGCTGGGCGCCACCGAGGGCATCGGCTTCTACTTCTCCTCCGGCGACGACGGCGACAACGTCGCCTCCACCGGTACGAAGCAGGTCGACGTCCCCGCCAGCTCCGCCTGGGTGACGTCGGTGGGCGGCACCTCGCTGGCCGTCGGCAAGGGCGACTCGTACCTGTGGGAGACCGGCTGGGGCACCCAGAAGTCCGTGCTCTCGGCCGACGGCAAGAGCTGGGACGGCTTCCCGGGTGCGTTCACCTCCGGCGCGGGCGGCGGTACGTCGAAGGCCGTCGCGCAGCCCGACTACCAGCGGGGCGTGGTCCCGGACGCGCTGGCCACCGCCAACGGCGGCGCCGCGATGCGCACGGTGCCGGACATCGGGGCGGTCGCGGACCCCAACACCGGTTTCCTGGTGGGTCAGACCCAGCAGTTCCCGGACGGTTCGTACCAGTACAGCGAGTACCGCATCGGCGGCACCTCGCTGGCGGCGCCGGTGATCGCGGCCGTACAGGCGCTGGCGCAGCAGGCGTCCGGCGGCACCCCGCTGGGCTTCGCGAACCCCGCGATCTACGCCCGCTACGGCTCGGCCGGCCTCCACGACGTGACGGACCACCCGCTGGGCCCGGACACGGAGCTGGCGGTCGTACGAGTGGACTACGCGAACAGCGTGGACGCGACGGGCGGCCTCCTCACGTCGCTGCGGGGGCTGGGCCACGACAGCTCCCTGCCGGCGGTCACCGGCTACGACGCGGTGACGGGGGTCGGCACGCCGGCTGCCGGCTACGTGGGGTCGTACCGGAAGTGACCGGCGGGACGGGGGGTGCCGCGGCACCGGTCAGGCCCCGTCCGTAGCGGTCGGGCCCGCGCCCGTCGAGGGCGCGGGCCCGGCTGCGTTTCGGCGTGACGCGGCTCGGGGGGCGGTGAGGACGCCGTTCAGGGCGGGGTGAAGACCCCGTTCAGGGCGGGGTGAAGACCCCGCTCGGGGCGGGGTGAGGACCCCGCTCAGGCCGGGGTGAAGACCCCGCTCATGGCGCGGTGAAGAACGAGGGGAAGCGGGGGGCCAGCCACGGTTTGCGGCCCCAGTTCAGGATGCGGCCGCGGGCCACCGCGACCCACGGGTTGGCGCGGCCCAGCGCGACGAGGAAGAACGTCACCGGCTCCATCAGCATCGTGCAGTCCGGGCGGGCCGGCGGCTCCAGCGACGTCGTCAGCCGGCCGTCCTCGACCGTGACCCCGAGACCGCCGCCGCCCCGCAGGCGCAGGGCGTAGCGGGCGGTGAGTCCGGCGACCGCGTGCTCGTTGAGGGTGCGGGGCATGGCGGCGACGAGGAACGGCAGCGTGAGGCCGACCCGTCGGCGGTCGATCATGTGCGGGCGGCCGGCGGCGCGGGCGAGGTCGTAGCCGTGGCCGAGCATGTGGGTGAGGAGATAGGCGGCCAGGACGGGGTGGTCCAACTCGCCCATGGGGGTGACGACCCGGGCGGGGCCGGCCCCGACTCCGCCGGGCGTCCGGCTCCCGACCGCCGCGAGCAGTGCCTCGGCCTGGGCCTCGATCATCGCCGCCAGCGGCTCCGCGCGGCGTTCGGGGAACGCCCGCAGGCCCTCCTCGTTGGCCCGCGCGATGCTTCCCGGCGTGCCGTCGCCGTGCGGCCGGGGTCTGCCCGCGGCGAGGTCGGCCATCAGCTCGTTGGCCTGCGCCAGGTGCGCGGCGGTCTCCCCCACGGTCCAGGTCAGGCGCGGTACGGGCCGGCCGGTGTCGCCGATCCCCCTCAGTACGGCGCCGATGTCCGCGGCGGTCCCGCGGACGGCGTCCCCCAACCCCTCGGGCAGCGCGCCCGGTTCCCCTGTCGTCATGGGGCCGTAGCGTGCCCCGCTGCTGACACCGAGTCCAGTGGTGGGGGTCACACTTGTTTACGGACGGGTAGGGCGCGGCGCCGTCAGGCGGTGGTCCCCGGTGCCAGCCACCGGTAGTCGACCCCGCACTCCTCCTCCATCCACCCGCTCGCGCCCGCGAGCCCGTGCTCGTTGACCTGGGCGTCGTGGATACCGAAGGCGCGGTCCGGGCGTACGGCCCGGACGAAGTCGATCGCCTCGCCGATACGCATCCAGGACCCCTGGAGGGGGACGAGGAGGGTCTCGACGGGGACGTCCGGGACGTGGAGCGAGTCGCCGGGGTGGTAGACGGCGCCGTCGACGAGGTAGCCGAGGTTGGCGCAGTCGGGCAGACCGCCGTAGATCAGCGCGTGCCTCCCGCCGTGCGCGCCGACCCGGAAGCCGGCGGCCTCGAAGACCTCCCCCGGGGAGACGGGGACGAAGTCCACACCGGGCAGCGCGGCACCGTCCGGCGCGTAGACCGGCACGCCGGTCTGTGAGGCGAGACCGGCCAGCCGCAGTACGTCGACGTGGTCGGCGTGCTCGTGGGTGACGAGAACGGCATCGGCCCCGTCGAGGGCGCGCGGCTCGCTCCAGACACCGGGGTCGATGACGAGCACGCGGCCGTCGGGCGCTTCGAGCCGCACGCAGGAGTGGGTGTACTTGATCAGACGCATGCGCCGGATGCTAAACGCCTCCGGCGGGGTCACGCCCCCGAAAACCCTCCGCGATCCCGTACAGCGGCACGATCGCCACCACACCCGCGATGATCCGGGTCGTCACCAGGTACGGCATGGACCGCACGCCCATGCCCTCC
>NZ_JBFAXR010000170.1:0-15260 GCF_040680895.1 Streptomyces sp. NPDC051940
GCGGCGCCCCGTGCACGGCCGGCTGGCGGAGCGGGCCCGGGCCGCAGGCGCTCCGTAACCGCGCGCGGCCGACCGGGCCCCAGGCCCCCGCCGGAGGCGTCCCGTGACTGCGCGCGGCTGACCGGGGAGCGGGCCCCGCCGCAAGCGCCCCGTGACCGCGTACGTCCGACCGGGCCCGAGGCCCCCCGCCGGAGGCGCCCCGTGACCGCGCACGGACGACCGGGGAGCAGGCCCGCGCCGTGACCCAGTACGGCTGACCGGGCCCGTGGCCCCCCGCCGGAGGTGTCCCGTGACCGCGTACGTCCGACCGGGCCCGAGGCGCCCCGCCGGAGGCGCTCCGTGACCGCGCACGGACGACCGAGGAGCAGGCCCCCCCGCCGGAGGCGCTCCGTGACGCCGCACGGCCGATCGGGGATACTCCTGGCGTTCCGCGCCGGTTTGGCCGCTCTTCCGTGATCCGGGAGGCGACGATCGGCGCGGAACCGCACCCCGCGCGGCCGCGACCCCCGGCCGTGCCGGACGACGCACCCGAACAGGGAGGAGAGCGCCGCATGCCCGACCACGCCGCGCAGCCCGTGGAACGCCGGCTGCCCACCGAGGAGGCCCGGGATCTGCTCGGCCTCGTCCGCGAGCTGATCCAGCGGGAGATCAGGCCCACGGCCGCCGAGGAGGAGGAGGCCGGCCGCTTCCCCCGGGACCTGTTCCGGCTGCTCTCCGACGCCGGACTGCTCGGCCTGCCGTACGGCGAGGAGTTCGGCGGTGGCGGCCAGCCGTACGAGGTCTACCTCCAGGTCCTGGAGGAGCTCGCCGCCGCCCGGCTCACCGTGGGCCTCGGCGTCTCCGTGCACACCCTCGCCTGCCACGCCCTCGCCGCGTACGGGACGAAGGACCAGCAGGCCGCGCGGCTGCCGGCGATGCTGGGCGGCGGGCTGCTCGGCGCGTACTGCCTCTCCGAGCCGGCGTCCGGCTCCGACGCGGCGGCGATGACGACGAAGGCGGTCCGGGACGGCGACGACTGGGTGCTCACCGGCACCAAGGCGTGGATCACCCACGGCGGGATCGCCGACTTCTACACCGTCCTCGCCCGCACCGGCGCCCCGGGAGCGCGCGGCATCACCGCGTTCCTGGTGCCCGGCGACGCCCCCGGCATCTCGGCGGCCGCCCCCGAACGGAAGATGGGCATGAAAGGCTCGCCCACCTCCCAGGTCCACTTCGACGGCGTCCGGATCCCCGACGCGGCGCGGATCGGCGACGAGGGCCAGGGCTTCTCCATCGCCCTGGCCGCGCTCGACGCCGGCCGTCTGGGCATCTCGGCCTGCGCGATGGGCGTCGCGCAGTCGGCGCTGGACGAGGCGCTGGCCTTCACGACGGACCGGCGTCAGTTCGGCCGCCCGCTGGCGGACTTCCAGGGACTGCGGTTCATGCTCGCGGACATGGCGACGGCGATCGAGGCGGGCCGTGCGCTCTACTTGTCGGCCGCCCGCCGCCGGGACGCGGGCCTGCCGTTCGCGAAGGAGGCGGCGATGGCCAAACTGTTCTGCACGGACGCGGCGATGAAGGTCACCACGGACGCCGTCCAGCTCCTCGGCGGCTACGGCTACACGGCCGACTTCCCCGCGGAGCGCTACATGCGCGAGGCGAAGGTCCTGCAGATCGTCGAGGGCACGAACCAGATCCAGCGCGTGGTGATCGCCCGCCACCTCGCGGGCCCGGAGACGCCGCGCTGAGCGGCCCCGCGACCGCGCGCCGAGCGCCCCCGATACGGCCCGCCGAGCGCCCCCGGAACGTCAGGAAGGGCGGGCGAGATAGCCGGTCTTGGCATCCGCCGAGAACCCGCACGCCCGGTAGAACGCGTGGGTGGAGGCCCTGCGCGAGCCCGTCATCAGCATGGCCTTGTAGCAGCCCGCGTCCCACGCCGCCCGCAGCGTACCGGCCATGATCCGCTTGCCCAGTCCCGTACCGCGGAGCGACTGCTCGACGACGACGTTCTCGATCACGGCGTACGGGGCGGCGGACCGCGACAGGTTCGGGATCACGTTCAGATAGGTGGTGGCTACGACGGCCCCGTCGGACTCCAGCACGAACAGACGCAGCTCCGGCGCGGCCAGGATGCGCGCGTACACGTCCGCGTCCGACCCGTCCCGCAGGACGGGGTCCGCCGGCTGGAGTTGCCGGTACAGGCGCATGACGGCGTCGAAGTCCTCCGGACCCGCCTCGCGGAACACGCTCATGGCCGGGAGCCTATCGATCCCGGCCACCGCGCCCGCCCGCGGGATCAGCCGCCCGCCGTCAGCCGCGCCAGCACCAGTCCTCCCACGATCAGCGCCAGCGCCGCGATCCGCCCCGGCGAGAGCGGATCATGCTGGACCACCACGCTGAGGGAGATAGCGCCCACCGTCCCGATGCCGGTGAAGACCGCGTACGCCGTGCCGACCGGCAGGTCCCGCATCGCGCGGGAGAGGAGGTAGACCGCGGCCGCCCCGAGGACGAAGCAGACGAGCGTGGGCAGCGGGCGCGTGAAGCCGTTCGTGGGCTTGATGCTCTGTGCCCAGACCACCTCGACGATCCCCGCCGCGATCAGGGTCAGCCATGCCATGGGAGCGCACCTCCGGTCGACGGGAAGCGGACACCGTGTCCGCTTCCTCGACAGGGCTAACTGGACGGGTCGTCCGTTTATTTCTAGGCTGGCCGCATGAGCGAAGCCGACCCCCGGCCCGAACGCGCCGACGCCGCGCGCAACCGCGCCCGCGTACTGGAGGCGGCCGCACGGCTCTTCGCCGAGGCCGACCCGGAACGCGTCACCATGGAGGACATCGCCCGTGCGGCCGGCGTCGGCCGCGGCACCCTCTACCGCCGCTACCCGGACCGCGCGGCGGTCGCCCGCGCCCTGCTCGACCAGCACGAACGCGCCCTGCAGGAGCAGTTGCTGCGCGGCGCCGCCCCGCTCGGCCCGCAGGGCGACGCCCCTCCCGCCGAGCGCCTCGCGGCCTTCTACGACGCGATGACCGACCTGCTCGAACGCCACGGCCATCTGGCCCTCGGCGCGGAGACGGGCGCCGCCCGGTTCGCCACGGGCGCGTACGGCTTCTGGCGCGCCCACGTCCGCGCCCTCGCGGCCGCGGCGGGCGCCGAGGACGCCGACGTACTCGCCGACACCCTGCTCGCCCCGCTCGCGCCCGAGCTCTACCGCCAACTGCGGGCGCGCGGCGTCAGCCGCCGGCGCGTCGCCGCGGACCTGCGGCGCCTGGCCGAACACCGGCTCGGCTGACTCTCCGTGGACGGCCCGGACGGCCTGTTGGTCCCCGGAGTTCGATTCGCTCTGTGATAGGGCCTTAGGGAGACGTGACGATATTCGTCCCGTATTTCCCGAAAGGCGGCACCGTTGGCGCAGCAAGAGCAGGAAACGGAGGACCGCGGCGGCGGCGGGCAGAGGTCGCCGGTGATCGCGGACCTCACCGTCCGCGCCGACCGGCACCACCACGCCCGTACCGACCGGTTCGTCTTCGGTGTCACGGCCGTCCTGACCGTGGCGTTCGTCGTCTGGGGAGCCACCGCCACCGACAGCCTGGAGGAGGTGTCCAGCGACCTCCTCGACGCCCTGATCCGGGACGGCGGCTGGGCGTTCATGCTCGCGGCGTCCGGCTTCGTCGTGTTCGCGCTGTGGCTGGCGATCAGCCGCTACGGGCGGATCACCCTCGGACTGGAGGGCGAGGAACCGGAGTTCCGCACCGTGTCCTGGATCGCCATGATGTTCAGCGCCGGCATGGGCATCGGCCTGATGTTCTACGGCGTGAGCGAACCGCTCGCCCACTACGGCACCCCGCCGCCCGGCACGCACCCCGTCGACTCGGCGGAGCGGATGCAGACCGCCATGGCCACCACGCTCTTCCACTGGACGCTCCACCCGTGGGCGATCTACGCCGTGGTCGGTCTGGGCATCGCGTACTCCACCTTCCGGCGCCGGCGCCGGCAGACCATCAGCGCCGTGTTCGTCCCGCTGATGGGCGAGCGGCGGGCGTACGGCGGTCCCGGCCGGGTCATCGACATCCTGGCCATCTTCGCGACCCTGTTCGGCTCGGCGGCGTCGCTGGGTCTCGGCGCGCTCCAGATCGGCAGCGGCTTCACCGAGCTGGACTGGATGGAGAAGGCCGGCACCGGTCTGCTCGTCGGCATCATCGCCGTGCTGACCGTGGCGTTCGTCCTGTCCGCCGTCTCCGGTGTGGAGAAGGGCATCCAGTGGCTGTCCAACATCAACATGGTGCTGGCCGCGATGCTGGCCCTGTTCGTCTTCGTGGCCGGCCCGACGATCATCGTGCTCGACCTGCTGCCCACCTCCGTGGCCGCGTACTTCGACCAGCTGTGGCAGATGGCCGGCCGTACGGAGGCGACCAGCGGCGACGACATCCACGCCTGGCTGGGCAGCTGGACCGTCTTCTACTGGGCCTGGTGGATCTCCTGGACGCCGTTCGTCGGCATGTTCATCGCCCGGATCAGCCGCGGCCGGACCATCCGCCAGTTCGTCGGCGGCGTCATCCTGGTGCCCAGCACGGTGAGCCTGATCTGGTTCGCGATCTTCGGTGGTACGGCGATGAAGCTCAGCGAGCAGGGCGAGCTGGCGGGGAAGTCCACCCCCGAGGGTCAACTCTTCGGCGTACTCCAGGAGTTCCCGCTCACCGGCGCGATGAGCCTGCTGGTGATGATCCTCGTCGGGATCTTCTTCGTGTCGGGTGCGGACGCCGCCTCGATCGTGATGGGCACGCTCTCCCAGCGCGGCACCCACGAACCCACCCGCCCCGTGGTGGTGTTCTGGGGCGTGGTGACCGGCGCGGTCGCCGCCATCATGCTCCTCGTCGGCAACGGCCAGGGGGACGCCCTCGCCGGTCTGCAGAACCTCACCATCCTGGTGGCGGCGCCCTTCGTGATCGTGATGATCCTGATGTGCGTGGCGCTGATGCGGGACATCCGCCACGACCCGCTCATGCTGCGCGGGGAGGCGGGCGCGGAGGCCGTCGAACTCGCCGTGATCGCGGGCCACGAGAAGTACGACGGCGACTTCGAGCTGCGCATCGGACCCAGCACCACGGACTCGGAGGAGGTCACCCGGGCGAGCTGACAACCGACCGCCGGATGGTTGCCGGTGTCCGGAGTCTGGCCGCGCCCGCCGACCTGACGTACCGTCAGATCGGCGTAGCCGCCCCTCTCCCGACCGCAGCCGGAGGCGCCCCGTGACCGACCGTCCCGTGCCGCTCGACGAGTACCCCGTCCACCAGGCCCCGCTGTCGATGCGGTACGTCGCGACCAGCGACCGCAACGCCTACGACCGGTGCATCTTCCACGTCTTCGACCACCACGGCCGGGCGCTGCTGATCCTCGGCCTCGGCGTCTACCCCAACACCGGCGTCATCGACGCCTTCGCCACCCTGCGCCTCGGCGACCGGCTGCACGCCGTCCGCGCCTCCGACGCGCTCACCGACGACCGGATGCGCATGGCCGTCGGCCCGTTCACGATCACCGTCGACGCGCCCCTCGAACGCTTCACCCTGCGCTGCGACGCCGATCCGGCGGACCCCGAGGCGCTGTCGTACGACCTCACCTGGCAGGGCGACTTCCCGCCCCTGTGGGAACCCCACCACACGATGCGCCGGGGCGACCGGCTGATCCTGGAGGGGCGCCGCTTCGTCCAGGCGGGCACGCCCGGCGGCGTGATACGCGTGCGGGGCGAGGAGATCGCCGTCGGCGGCGGCGAGTGGACCGGCACCCGGGACCGCAGCTGGGGAGTGCGCCCGATACCCGGCGAGGACGGCGGCAGGTCGGGGGAGGAGCACATCCCGGAGGGGTTCCACTGGCTGTGGTGCCCGGTCCGCTTCGAGGACCGCTTCGTGATGGTCCTGGTCCAGGAGGACGCCGACGGCTACCGGACGACCGGCGACGCGGTCGAGGTGCGCACCGGGCGGCCCGACGCCCAACTCGGCTGGCCGCACGCCGACATCACGTACCGCTCCGGCACCCGCCACCCCGAACGGGCCGTCATCCACCTCACCGACCGCAACCGCAAACCCCTCGAACTCACCGCCGAGATCCTCGCCTCCTCCCCGCTCTCCGTCGGCGCCGGCTACCCGCCGGCCGACGAATGGAGCCACGGCACCTGGCGCGGGCGCGGCTGGTGCGACCGCCGCGTGTACGACCTCTCCGACCCCGCCGCCCATCCGCTGGCCGCCTTCGGCGTCACCGACCACGCCGCCCGCTTCACCCTCGACGGCGCGACCGGATACGGGATCTTCGAGCACGGCTCCTTCGGCCGCCACGACCCGAGCGGCTTCACCGGCTACGACTCCGTCGCCCCCTGACCCCGACCGGGAGGACCGCCATGGCCGCGACACCCGAAGCACCGAAGCTCCGGCGCACCACCCGTGACCCCGGGGAGCTGACCCGCCGGCTCGCCGCCTGGCTGGCCGGGGCGCAACCCGGAGCGCGCCCGGTCGACGTCACCGTCCCGGACTCCAACGGCATGTCCAGCGAGACCCTGCTCTTCGGCATCGCGTACGACGGCCCGCCCGCGGGCCCGGTGTCCTGCGCGCTGCGCCTGGCAGCGGACCCGGCCGCGTACACGGTCTTCCCTTCGTACGACATGGCCCGCCAGCACCGCGTGATGCGCCTGGTCGCCGAGCACACCGACGTGCCCGTGCCGGCCGTGCACTGGCTGGAGCGCGATCCCGGCGCGCTGGGCGCGGAGTTCTTCGTGATGGAGCGCGTCGAGGGCCGGGTGCCGCCGGACGTCATGCCGTACACCTACGAGGGCAACTGGCTGCACGCCGCGACCGACGCCGAGCGCGAGCGGCTGGAGCGGGCGAGCGTCGCCGTCCTCGCCCGGCTGCACGACCAGGTGCCGGTGAAGGAGGCGGGCTTCCTCGCGGGCGGCGGAACGGGCAGTCCGCTGCGGCAGCACGCCGAGGCGCTGCGCGCGTACTACGACTGGGTCGTCGACGGCCGCCCCCGCTCACCCGCGATCGAGCGGGCCTTCGCCCGGCTGGCGGAGCTGTGGCCGGACGACGAGGGCGAGACCGTGCTCAGCTGGGGCGACGCCCGGATCGGGAACATCATCTACGACGGGTTCGAACCGGCCGCCGTCCTCGACTGGGAGATGGCCGCCCTCGGCCCGCGCGAACTCGACCTGGCCTGGGCGATCTACCTGCACCGCTTCTTCCAGGACCTGACCGTGCTGCTCGGCCAGGACGGCCTCCCGGACTTCTTCCGCCGCGACGCGGTGGAGCAGCGCTACGCCGAGCTGACCGGCCACACACCCCGGCACATGGACTTCCACACGCTGTACGCCTGCCTGCGGCACGCGATCGTGATGCTGCGCGTGGGCTACCGCCAGATCCACTTCGGCGAGGTCGCCCCACCGGCCGACCCCGACGACCTGATCATGAACCGCGCGGCCCTGGAGGCGATGACGGAGGACCGCTACTGGTGAGCCGCCGCGGGCTTACGCGAGCAGGAGCAGCAGCTCCGCCGCCGCGAGCGCGAGGAGCACCAGCGGCGTCGGCAGGTGAGCCGTGTCGCGGCTTCGTACGTGCGCCGCGCAGGCGAGCAGGAAGTAGCAGGTCAGACAGGCCGCCGCGGCGACCCCCAGAGGCTTCAGGAACAGGCCCGCGAGGAGTCCGGCGGCCCCTGCCAGGAGCAGGCCGGCCAGGGCGTTGAGCCGCTCCTCCGGCACCCCCACGCGGGCGTAGCCCGCGACGACGTCCGGACGGTGGGAGAGCTTCAGCGCCGCGGACACGGCCAGGAGTGCCGCGAGGACGACGGCCACGATCACGATCGCGGTGAACACGTGCCTCACCTCGTTCGGGTTACCGGCATCGTGAATCTAATCATCTGTACAATTTCACCGTACCGCGGATCCGGTCAGCTGAGAACCCCGGGAACGGAGCGACGATGAGCCCGCAGCGCAGCAACCGCGCCGAACTGATCAACGGCACCCTGCGCTGCCTCGAGCGGCTGCCGCCGGAGCGGATCACGGCGCGCGTCATCGCCGAGGAGTCCGGGGCCAACATCGCGTCCATCACGTACCACTTCGGCTCCAAGGACGCGCTGGTCACCGAGGCGGCGATCGCCGGACTCGACCGCTGGCTCACCGAGGTCGCCGCGGCGCTCGCCGGGGTGGATGCGCGATCGCCGGCCGACCGGTTCCGCCTCGCGGGGCAGGCGGTCGAGGCCACGCGCCTGCGGCATGCGGGGCTGGCCCGCAGCTACCTCGCCGCGCTGGCACGCGGCCGGCACGACGAACGGATCCGCGCCACGCTGGCGGAGGGCTTCCGCCGGGCGCGGCCCGAGGTCGCCGGCCTGCTGGGACTCGGGGCCGACCGGACGGGGAACGACGCCGCGGGTCTGGTACTCGCGCTCTTCCACGGCCTGATGATCCAGGTACTGCTCGCACCCGACCTCGCCGTCGACGAACCGTACGCGTCAGCCGCGTACGCCCGCCTGCGCACGCTACTGCCCGAGGACGGGAAACCCGAACCCGCGCAGTGACGCCGAAGCCCGTCTTCCCGGACGCCGTGGGGTTTCAGTGCCGACGACCCGCAGGCGGTCTTCCGAGCTGTGTCCTCTCCGTCCCGTACGGGGGTCCGGGGGCGAAGCCCCCGGAAGGTCTTCCGCCGGGCACCCCGCCGGAGGCGCTAGTGGCGCCGCATCCCCGGGATGCGGAAGCGGACCGGCTTCGAGCCGGGGCCTCCGACGTGGGAGAACGGCTGGCGCCGCCAGTCGAGGCCCTCCGGGAGGGTCAGCAGCATCGCGGCCGCCTCCTGCTCCTCGGCCTCCACCGCGTCCCCCTCGGACGGGACGTCCGCCACGCCGCGGCCGGAGCCGGCGCAGACGGTGAGCCCGAACGGGTTCCACGGGGTGATCAGCCGGGCGTGCTCCGGCAGTTCCTCCTCACCCTCGAGGAGGGCGATCGGCTGCGCGCAGTCCGGGCAGACCACGCGGAACATCTCGTACGTCTCCAGCGGCTCGTCGACACCGTCGTCCCAGGTGTCGGGTGCTTCGAGCTGCGAGACGGACCCGAGTCGCTTCGGTTTCGCCATGTCTTTCCCCCTCGGGTAGGCCGACCAGGTGGAGTGGTCTCGACCACCCGAAGCATTTCCCTCACTAAGGGCGTCCTAATCCCCCACCGACCGCAGTGCGGACATCGGAGGTGTGGCGTTCGTCACATGCCGCCGGAATGTGGGCCCGCGGCATGCCCCGCGCGGCCCGCTGCGCCCCCGCGACCGCAGGGCTGATGTGCTGCGAGGACCCCCGCACGGGTAAGTTGATCCGTCGTGGAGGAGTTGGACAGACGCATCGTGGAACTGCTCGTCGCGGACGGCCGCATGAGCTACACCGACCTGGGCAAGGCCACCGGCCTGTCCACATCCGCCGTGCACCAGCGCGTCCGGCGGCTGGAGCAGCGCGGGGTGATCCGCGGTTACGCCGCGATCGTCGACCCGGAGGCCGTCGGCCTGCCGCTCACCGCGTTCATCTCGGTGAAGCCCTTCGACCCGAGTGCCCCCGACGACATCGCCGACCGGCTGACCGAGGTGCCCGAGATCGAGGCGTGCCACAGCGTCGCCGGCGACGAGAACTACATCCTGAAGGTCCGCGTCTCCGCGCCCTCCGAACTCGAGGAGCTGCTGGCCCGGATCCGCTCCCTGGCGGGCGTCTCCACCCGGACCACCGTGGTGCTCTCCACCCCCTACGAGGCGCGCCCGCCGCGCGTCTGACGTTCCAGGACGCGGGCGCGACCCCCGGGACGGGGGCGCGGCCGGCGTGACCCGTTTGACCGACCGAGGCTGCTGAGGACCGTGACGAACAAGGCCCGTACCGTGCTGCTCCGCGGCGGGGAGATCCACACTCCCGCCGATCCCTTCGCCACGGCGATGGTCGTCGAGGGCGACAGCGTCGCCTGGGTGGGCTCCGAGGGCGCCGCCGACTCCTTCGCGGACGGCGTCGACGAGGTCGTACAGCTGGAGGGGGCCCTCGTCACCCCCGCGTTCACCGACGCCCACGTGCACACCACGGCCAACGGACTGGCCCTGACGGGCCTCGACCTGGCCGGCGCCGAGTCCCTGGCCGACGCCCTCGCCCGTATCCGCGCGTACGCGGCCGCCCGCCCCTCGGACCGGGTCCTGCTCGGCCACGGCTGGGACGACACCCGCTGGCCCGAGCAGCGCCCGCCGTCGCGGGCCGAGCTCGACGAGGCGACGGGCGACCGGCCGCTCTACCTCTCGCGCGTGGACGTCCACTCCGCCGCCGTCACCACCGCGCTGGCGGCCGCGGTGCCGGACCTGCCCGGCATCGACGGCCACCACCCGAGCGACCCCGTCTCCCGCGACGCCCACCACGCCGTGCGCACCGCCGCGTACGGCACCCTCAGCCCCGCCCAGCGCGAGGAGGCGCAGCGCGCCTCGCTGGCCCGCGCCGCGGAGCTGGGCATCGGCTCCGTGCACGAGTGCGCCGGGCCCGACATCACCGGCGAGGCGGACTTCCTGGGCCTGCTGGCGCTCGCAAAGGAGTTCCCCGGCCCTCGGGTCGTCGGCTACTGGGGCGAGGCCGTCACGACGGCCAAGGACGCCCTGCGCATCCGGCACGACCTCGGCGCCCACGGCGCCGCCGGGGACCTCTGCGCGGACGGCTCCGTCGGCTCGCACACGGCGCACCTGTGCGAGCCGTACGCGGACGCCGCCCACCGCGGCAACGGCTACCTCGACGCCGAGGCGATCGCCGCGCATCTGGCGGCCTGCACCGAGGCGGGCATCCAGGGCGGCTTCCACGCGATCGGCGACGCGGCGAACGAGGCCGTCGTCGCGGGCGCCCGGCTGGCCGCCGAGCGGCTGGGCCTGGAGCGGGTACGGGCGCTGCGGCACCGCGTGGAGCACGCGGAGATGCTGACCCCCGAGACGATCGCCGGGTTCGCGGAGTTCGCGCTCACCGCGTCCGTACAGCCCGCGTTCGACGCCTTCTGGGGCGGTGCGGAGGGCATGTACGCCGAGCGCCTGGGCGCGGCGCGGGCGGCCACGCTCAACCCGTACGCCGCGATGCTGCGCGCCGGCGTCCCGCTCGCCCTGGGATCCGACGCCCCGGTCACCCCGCTCGACCCCTGGGCGGGCGTGCGCGCGGCGGCCTTCCACCGCACCCCGGAGCACCGCGTCTCCGTCCGCGCCGCGTTCACCGCGCACACGCGGGGCGGCTGGCGGGCGATGGGCCGCGACGACGCGGGCACGCTCGTGCCGGGCGCCCCGGCGGACTACGCGGTGTGGACGGCGGGCGACCTCGTCGTCCAGGTGCCCGACGAGCGCGTCGCGAACTGGTCCACCGACCCCCGCTCGGGCACCCCGGGCCTGCCGGACCTCAGCCCGGGCAGCGAACTGCCACGGTGCCTGCGGACGGTGGTCGGGGGACGGGTCGTCCATCTGCGGGCCTGAACGGGCCCGAACGGTCCGCGGGCGATCAGAAATGGTCTCGGAATGATCACGAAGTAGCCGCCCCGCGCTCATGAAGCGGGGCTGAACGGGTGATTGGCGATCTTCAAATGAACCCGGGGGTGGCCTGCCACTTCCCGGGACCATTTGACGATCATGGCGCTGACCTGCTGCTTCGGCAAGACACCCCAGACGGCGCGGCTGTTGACACGGAACGGGCGGCGGCCGGTAGTTTCGGCCAGGTCCACCACCGGACGTCCGGCCGCGGAATCTCCTCGCACAGCCGTCGTCGTACGGACGCTGAGCCCCCGTTGGGTCTGGACGGAGTGCCGCACCGGTTCGCCGTCACAGGGAGCCAGCTCCAGCGTCTTCGGCACGGGGGTGAGGAGCGTTTGCCGCCGGCCGGCGGGTGTGACCCGGGTGGGGCCCGGACGCTCAGTAGACAACGGCCCTCGGTCGATCCGCAGCCGGCGGATCCCAGGTCGGACCGAAGGGCGCCGGGCCCCGGACCGCGTTCCGCGGCCTTGTGACGAGGTCGGCGATGACCCAGGGGCCCCTGCCGTTATACGGTCACTCCATCACCGCACGACCTGCAGGAAGGCCAGCGACCGTGCACTCGGGCCCCGACACCGCCTCGACCGTCCCGCCGGACACCCAGCCGGCACCGGAGACGCCCGGGCCTGCCCCGTCCGACGGATCCCGCCCCGGGCGCCCGCGCCGTATGCGGGCCGCCGTCCGCCGGGTCCTGCCGGCCACGGGCGTCGCCGCCGTCGCCGGCCTCGCGCTCGCCTTCGCCTTCCCCCCGTACGGCGTCTGGCCCCTGTCCCTGCTCGCCGTGGCGGCGCTGGCCCTGGTGGTGCGCGGCCGGACCGCGAAGCAGGCGTGCTGGCTGGGCTTCGCCTTCGCGTTCCCGTTCTTCCTCGTCCTGCTGAAGTGGCTGCACGTCATCGGCTGGGACGCCACGATCGGCCTGTCCGCGATCCAGGCGGCCTTCTTCCTCGCCCTCGGCCCCGCGCTGGCCGCGACCTCCCGGCTGCCCGCCTGGCCGCTGTGGGGCGCCTGCCTGTGGGTCGCGGAGGAGTGGGCCCGCGACCGGATACCGTTCGGCGGCTTCCCGTGGGGCCGGCTGGCCTTCGCCAACACCGACTCGCCCTTCACCCCGCTCGCCGCCATCGGCGGCGCCCCGCTCGTCACCTTCGCCGTGGCCCTGTGCGGCTCGCTGCTGGCCGCCGCGACGCTCGCCGCCTGGCGGCTGCGCGGCCGGCCCCGTAAGGCCGCAGCCCTGCGCCCCGTCGCCGTACCGGCCGTCCTCGCCGCCGCGGCCGTGTGCGCCGGCTTCGCGGTCCCCGTGCCGAACGACGCGGACGACACCGTCCGGATCGCCGTCGTCCAGGGCAACGTGCAGCAGCCCGGCATGGACTTCCTCGGCCGCCCGATGAAGATCCTCAACAACCACGTCGAGGCCACCGAGAAGCTCGCCGCCGACGTCCGCGCGGGCAGGACGCCCAAGCCCGACCTGGTCCTGTGGCCGGAGAACGCCTCCGACCTCGACCCCTTCAAGTGGCCCGAGGCGTACGACGCCATCGACGGCGTGGTGAAGGACATCGGCGTACCGATCCTCGTGGGCGCCCTCGTCGAGCACCCCACCAAGGAGGGGTACGTCGAGAACCAGGGCATCGTCTGGGACCCGGTGAAGGGCCCCGGCGCGTCGTACACCAAGCAGCACCCCGTGCCCTTCGGTGAGTACGTGCCGTTCCGCGAGCAGCTCAGCAAGATCATCACCCGGCTGCAGCGCGTGCCCCGCGACTTCTACCCCGGCGACCACACCGGCGTCCTGCAGACCGGCCCCGCCCGCCTCGGGGACGTGATCTGCTTCGAGGTCGCGTACGACGAGATCGTCCGCGACACCGTCAACGCCGGCGCCCGCGCGCTCGTCGTCCAGACGAACAACGCCACCTACGGCAACACCGGCCAGCCCGAGCAGCAGCTGGCCATGTCCAAGCTGCGCGCCGTGGAGCACGGCCGGGCCATCGTCACCGCCGCCACCAGCGGCATCAGCGCCATCGTCGAGCCGGACGGCACGATCCAGCAGCAGACCGAGGAGTTCACCCAGGACGTGCTCACCGCCGAGCTGCCCCTGCGGGACGACAAGACCGTCTCCGACCGGCTGGGCCCGGCTCCGGAGTGGGCGCTCGCTATCGTTGGCCTGGTGTCCTGCGCAGCCGCCTACGTCCTCGGCCGGCGCGCCCGCAAGCAAGGAGAGGGCCAGTAGTGAACCAGGATGGGCGGCGGCAGTACGGGCCGCTGGGCCGCGTACTCGTGATCATCCCGACGTACAACGAGGCGCAGAACATCGGACCCATCGTGGAGCGGGTGCGGGCGTCCGTGCCCGAGGCGCACGTGCTGGTGGCCGACGACAACAGCCCCGACGGCACGGGCAAGCTCGCCGACGAGCTGGCGGCGGAGGACGACCACGTCCACGTCCTGCACCGGGCGGGCAAGGAGGGCCTCGGCGCGGCGTACCTCGCGGGCTTCCGGTGGGGCCTGGACGAGGGCTACGGCGTGCTCGTCGAGATGGACGCGGACGGCTCCCACCAGCCCGAGGAGCTGCCGCGGCTGCTCACCGCGCTCAAGGGCGCGGACCTCGTGCTCGGGTCGCGCTGGGTGCCCGGCGGGCGGGTCGTCAACTGGCCGAAGCACCGCGAGGTCCTCTCGCGGGGCGGCAGCACGTACTCGCGGCTGATGCTCGACGTCCCCATCCGGGACGTGACCGGGGGCTACCGGGCGTTCCGGCGCGAGACGCTGGAGGGGCTGGGGCTGTCCGAGGTCGCCTCGCAGGGGTACTGCTTCCAGGTCGATCTCGCGCGGCGGGCGACGCGGGGCGGCTTCCACGTCGTCGAGGTGCCGATCACCTTCGTGGAGCGGGAGCGCGGGGACTCCAAGATGAGCCGCGACATCGTCGTGGAGGCCCTGTGGCGGGTCACCGCCTGGGGCGTGGGCACGCGCGCGCGGCAAATCCTGGGCCGCAGGCACACTTGATACATGAGCACCCCCCAGCCTTACGACGGACCCGCCGGTCCTCCGCCTCCGCCCCCTCCGTCCGCGCGTCCGCCGCGGCGCCGGGGTCCGGCCCGTTTCGCGCCGCTGGTCGTCGCGGCGTGGGCCGTGCTCGAGATCTGGCTGCTGCTGTGGGTCGGATCGCGGATCGGGGCGCTCGGGGTCGTGCTGCTGCTCCTGGCGGGGGTCGTGGTCGGCGGTTACGTCATCAAGCGCGCCGGGCGCCGGGCGTGGCGGGGGCTGGCGGAGTCGCTGCAGCCGCCGGCGGCGGGTGATCCTGCGGGGGCGCGGCCGGACGGGTCCGGCAACGGGCTCACGATGCTGGCAGGGCTGCTGCTGATGTTCCCGGGCTTCGGGTCGGACGTCCTCGGGCTTCTGCTGCTGCTGCCGCCCGTGCGTGGGCTGGTCCGCCGCTGGGGTGACCGGGTGATCGCGCGGTCCGCGCCGCGGGGTGGTCCCCTCGGGGACCTGAACACGGCGTTCACGCAGGCGCGTATCCACCGCCCGGACGGCAAGGTGGTCCAGGGCGAGGTAATCCGCGACGACGACCCGCCACCCACGCACTGACCCCGCCCCTTCGCGGGCGGCGCCACCTCTCACGCCTGGACGGCCCTGGTCCTCAATGGCCAGCCGGGCTGGGTTCGCTCCCTCCACCCCGACGCCCGGCGGCCGGGGTGTCGGCGCCGCGCGCCTCGCCCTCAATCGCCGGCCGGGCTACACGCCGCGTCACGCCGCGGGGGCTCCGCC
>NZ_JBFAXR010000171.1:0-15099 GCF_040680895.1 Streptomyces sp. NPDC051940
CTCGGCAGTGCCCTGGGACTGCGCTGCACCATGCGCGCGCTGGCGGTGGAGCCGGCAAGACGCGTGGCCTGGCTGGCGCTGGGCGCGGCCCGCCGCGCCACCACGCCGGACCGTGCCACCACCCCGCGGACGGAGAAGGACCTGACGTGACTTCCCTCGACACCCCCGCCGCCGCGCCCGGCGCCGGCATCCAGGACGAACGCCTGGCCACCCCCCAGGACTTCGGCGACAGCGTCCGCGCCGCCGTCCGCCGGATCCGCGACGGCGATCTGGGCATGCTGCCCGTGGTCGCCGGCATCGTGGTGATCTGGACGATCTTCCAGGCGCTCAACCAGACCTTCCTGTCCAGCACCAATCTGGTGAACCTGTCGTTCGACATGGTGCCGATCGGCGTCATCGCGCTGGGCATCGTCTGCGTCCTGCTCGTCGGCCAGATCGACCTGTCCATCGGCTCGGTGAGCGGGCTGTCCGCGGCGATCACCGGCGTGGTGATGGTCCGCGAGGAGCTGCCGGTGTGGCTGGCGCTGCTCGCCGCCGTCGGCGCGGGCTGCGTCATCGGCTGGGTGTACGGGCAGGCCGTCAACCGCTTCGGGGTGCCCAGCTTCGTGGCCACCATGGGCGGTCTGCTGGCCTGCCTGGGCCTGCAGTTGTGGGTGCTGCGCGGCCAGAACGCGATCAACCTGCCGTACGACTCGTCCCTGGTGAAGTTCGCCCAGGTGTGGTTCGTGCCGGAGTGGCTGGCGTACACCATGGCCATGGCCGGCGCCGGAGGGTTCCTGGCCGCCGGCTGGGTGCGTACCCGCAGGCGCCGCGAGGCGGGGCTGGCCGCGCCGTCGACGGGGTGGCTGCTGACGCAGGCGCACCTCCTGCTGCTGGCCGGCGGTTTCGCGGTCTACTACCTCAACCGCACCCGCGGACTGTCGTGGATGCTGGTGCTGTTCGTGACCCTGGTGCTGCTCATGCACTACACGCTCGCGCACACCAGGTTCGGCCGCTCCCTCCACGCCGTCGGCGGCAACGCCGAGGCCGCCCGCCGCGCGGGCCTCAACGTACCCCGCGTCTACACCTCGGCGTTCGTCGTCTGCTCGGCCCTCGCCGCGCTCGGCGGTGTCCTGTTCGCCGCCCGGCTCGCCGCCGCCAACCAGTCCACCGGCACCGCCGACGTCAACCTCAACGCCATCGCCGCCGCCGTCATCGGCGGGACGAGCCTCTTCGGCGGACGCGGCACGGCCTTCGCCGCGCTGCTGGGCGTCGTGGTCATCCAGTCGATCTCGAGCGGTCTCACGCTGCTCAGCCTCGACTCCTCCTACCGCTTCATGATCACCGGCGCGGTGCTCATCCTCGCCGTCGCCCTCGACTCCGCGGCCCGCCGTTCGCGCCAGGCCCACGGGCGGGGGTGAGCGGCATGACCGTGATAGCCATCGACGCCGGCACCACCGTCGTCAAGGCCGTCGGCTACGGCGACGACGGCGCCGAACTCGCCGTCGGCCGCCGCCCCGCGCACGTGCTGCGCCCGCACCCCGGCTGGTCCGAACAGGACATGGCCGAGGTGTGGACGTCCGTGGCCGAGGCCGTCCGCGAGGTCGCCGGCGCCCTGCCCGAGCCCCCGGACCTGATCACCGTCACCGCGCAGGGCGACGGCGCCTGGCTGGTCGACGAGCGGCACCGCCCCACCGGACCGGCCGTGCTGTGGAACGACGGCCGCGCCGCCGACCTCGTCGCCGCGTGGGAGCGCGACGGCACGGTCCAGGAGTCCTTCCGCGTCTGCGGCTCGCGGATGTCCACCGGCATGCCCCACGCGGTCCTGGCCTGGCTGCGCGCCCACGACCCCGGGCGGCTGGAGCGCTCGCACCAGGTCCTCACCTGCGGCGGCTGGATCCATCTGAAGCTCACCGGCGCGTCCGCCGTCGACCTCTCGGAGGCCGCGGCGCCCTTCCTCGACATCCGCGCGTACGACTGGTCGGACCGGCTGATGGAGCTGTACGGGCTCGAGTGGGCCGGCCGCCTGCTGCCCGAACTGCGCGACGACGACCACCGGGTGACGCCGCTGGGGGCCGCTGCCGCCGCCGAGACGGGGCTGCCCACCGGCATCCCCGTGGTGCTCGCCCCGTACGACATCTGCGCCACCGCCATCGGCGCGGGCGCCGTCACCGCGGGCGCGGCGTGCACGATCCTCGGCACCACCCTGTGCACGGAGATCGTGACCGACACCGTGCGCACCGACGAGGCCGTCGGCATCACCGTGCCCCTCGGCGTACCCGGCCGCTATCTGCGCGCGTTCCCCACCATGAGCGGCACCGACGCCCTGGACTGGGGTACGCGGATGCTCGGCCTGGACGACGCGGCGGAGCTGACGGCGCTGGCCGCGCGGGGCCGCCCCGACGCCGCCGGGGTGCGCTTCCTGCCGTACCTCTCACCCGCCGGTGAACGCGCCCCGTTCTTCGACCCCGCCGCCCGCGGATCGCTGACCGGCCTGTCGCTGGAGGCCACCCGGGAGGACGTCGCCCGCGCGCTGCTCGAAGGCGTGACCCTGGCGATCCGCGACTGCCTCGCCGCCTCCCCGTCCGCCCCCGAGCGCCTCGCGCTGTGCGGCGGCGGCGCCCGCAGCGAGGTGTGGCGGCGGCTCATCGCCGACATGACCGGCGTGCCCGTCACGGCCCCCGCCGACGCCGAGGTGGGCGCGCGCGGCGCCTGGCTGACGGCGATGGTCGCCACCGGCCGCGAACCGGACTTCCGTACCGCTGCCGCCACGTACGTCCGCCTCGCGGCGGAGCACGAACCGGACCCGAAGGCCGCCGAGTCGTACACCGAGAAGTACGAGGCGTACCTGCGGCTGCGGGCGGACCTCGGGCCGGTCTGGGCGGCCGACCGGGATCGGGCCCGCCGCGGCGGTGCCGGCGTATGACGGAGCACGGCAAGGACGCCTGGCTCGGCATCGACCTGGGCACCCAGGGCGTCCGGGCGGTCGTCGCGGCCGCCGACGGCCGGCTGCTGGGCACGGGCTCCTGCCCGCTCACCGGCAGCCGGGACGGCGACCGGCACGAACAGGACCCCGCCTCCTGGTGGCCGGCCGTGCGCACCGCGATCCGCGCCACCGGCGCCGACCTGACCCGCGTCGCCGCGCTGGCCGTCGACGCCACCTCCGGCACCATCGCCCTGACCGACCGCCACGGCCGCCCCGCCACCCCGGCGCTGATGTACGACGACGGACGCGCGGGCGCACAGGCGGACCGGGTCAACGACGTGGGCGAGGAGCAGTGGATCAGGGCCGGCTACCGCCGTATGCAGCGCTCCTGGGCGCTGCCCAAGCTGCGCTGGCTGCTCGACGCGCACCCGCGCGCCGCCGCCGACGGCTGGCGGCTCGCCCACCAGAACGACGTGGTGAACCGGGCGTTCACCGGCCACGACGTACCCGCCGACACCAGCAACGCCCTGAAGACGGGTGCCGACGCCGCGTCGGTCGCCTGGCCGCGGGACGTACTGGCGGCGCTGGACATCCCGTACGCAATGCTGCCCGGGCTGGTGCTCCCCGGCACCGTCATCGGCACGGTCTGCGCCCGGGCAGCAGAGGAGACGGGCCTTGCGGAGGGGACCGCCGTCGTGGCGGGGATGACCGACGGCTGCGCCGCCCAACTGGCCTCCGGCGCCACCGCCGTCGGCAGCTGGAACTCCGTCCTCGGCACCACCCTGGTGCTCAAGGGCGTGAGCAAGGACCTCGTCCACGACCCGAACGGCGTCGTGTACTCGCACCGCTCACCCGCCGGCCACTGGCTGCCCGGCGGCGCCTCCAGCGTCGGAGCCGGCCTGGTCGCCCGGGAGTTCGCCGACGCGGACCTCGCGGAGCTGACCGCCGAGGCCGCACCCCTGCTGCCCACCACCCTGCTGCGCTACCCCCTGGTCTCCCCGGGCGAGCGCTTCCCCTTCGTCGCCCCCGCAGCCCGCGCCTTCGCGAGCCGCCGCGCGGCGGGCCGGGCCGAGGACTTCGCGGCCCTGCTCCAGGGCGCCGCGTACGCCGAACGCCTCTGCTTCGACTACGTGGACCACCTCGGAGCCCCCACGGCCGGCGCCGTCGTCCTGACCGGCGGCGCCACCCGCAATCCCCTGTGGAACCAGCTGCGCGCCGACGTCCTCGGCCGCCCGGTGACGATCCCCCGCCACGCGCAGCCCGCGCTCGGCATGGCCGTCCTCGCCGCGACCACCCACGACACCCTCGACCACGCCGCCGCCGCGCTGGTACGCGCCGACCGCACCCTCGACCCCCGGAGCTCCGTGACAGCCGCACATCTGGAGGGCTACCTCCGCCTCGTCGACCAGCTCACCGCACGGGGCTGGCTGCCCGGACCCGTCGCCGCCCACGCGCGGGAAAGGACCGGGGGATGAGCCTGCACGTCTTCTTCGTACGGCACGGGGAGAGCGTCTGGCACGCCGAGAACCGCTACGCCGGCGCCACCGACATCGGCCTCACCGAGCGCGGCTACGACCAGGCGCGCGAGCTCGCCGACTGGGCCGGGCAGGCCGGGCTCAGCGCCATCTGGGCGTCCCCGCAGACCCGTTCGAAGGAGACCGCGCGCGACAGCTCCCTGCGCACCGGACTGCCGGTGGACGTCGACCCCCGGCTGCGGGAGCTCGACTTCGGCATCGCGGAGGGACTCACCCGCGACGAGATGCGCCGGTCGTTCCCCGAGCAGCTCGACGCCTTCCACGCCGACCCCGTGGGCCACCACTTCCCGCAGGGGGAGAACCCGCGCGCCGCGACCGACCGCTATCTGGCCTTCCTCGGCGACCTGCGGGCCGCCCACCCCGACGGGCGGGTCCTGGTCGTGGCGCACTCCACGGCGATCCGGCTCACCCTGTGCCGCATGCTCGGGCTGCCGCTGCGCTCGTACCGGCTCGTCTTCCCCCTGCTCGGCAACTGCGCGCTGAACGAACTGATCCTCCGCGACGGCGTGCCCTCCCTGCTGGCGCTGAACCGTCCCGCGACCGCTGGAGCGCTCACGTGACCACCATCCTCACCGCAGGCGACCACTTCGTGCTCAACTCCCTCGTCCGCGAACACCTCCACCCCGTCGCCCCCGACGCCACCGTGCGCGAACTCACCCTGCCGTGGCCGGTGGAGCCGTTCGGACCGGTGGCCGAGGTCGACGAGGCGTCCGGCACGGAGGACCAGCTCATCGAGGCGCTGGACGGCGTGGAGATCTGCGTGACGCAGATGGCGCCGCTGACCGGGCGGATCCTGAAGGCCAGCCCGGCGCTGCGGCTGTTCTGCGTCAGCCGCGGCGGCCCGGTCAACGCCAACCTGGAGGCCGCCACCCGGCACGGCGTCGCCGTGACCTTCGCCCCCGGCCGCAACGCCGACGCCACCGCCGAGCACACCGTCGCGCTGATGCTGGCGGCGGCCCGCCGGATCCCGGCTGTGCACGCTGACCTGCGCGGCGGCAGCTGGCGCGGCGACTACTACCGGTACGAGGAGGTGGGCCCGGAGCTGGCGGGCGGCACGGTCGGCATCGTCGGCTACGGGGCCATCGGCTCGCGGGTCGCGCGTATCGTCAGCGGATTCGGGGCGCGGGTGCTGGTCGCCGATCCCTTCGCCTGTGCCGGGGACGTCGCTCCGTACGAACTCGTGCCCCTGGACGAGCTGATGCGCCGCGCCACGTTCGTCACCGTGCACGCCCGGGCCACCGCCGGGAACGCGGGGCTGCTCTCGCGGGAGCTGATCGCGTCGATGCCGGCCGGCGGGGTGCTGGTGAACTGCGCGCGCGGTTCGCTGCTGGACTACGACGCGGTGTGCGACGCGCTGGCGGACGGAGCGTTGTTCGGGGCGGCCTTCGACGTGTTCCCCCATGAGCCGGTGCCGGCGGGGTCGCGGCTGCTGACGACGCCGAACCTGGTGCTCACCCCGCATCTGGCGGGCGCCAGCCGGCAGACCGCGCTGAACGCCGTCGCCATGGTGACCGACGAGGTGCGGCGCTATCTGGCGGGCCGTCCGCCGCGGCACTGTGCCAACCCGGAGGTGCTGGCCCGGTCACGGGCCCCTGAGCAGTGACCGCAGCCCCTCCGCCGGGAGGGCGTGCAGGACGCGGCCCCGGTGGCCCTTCGTGGTCTCGGCGGCGAGCAGGGAGTTCAGCACGGCCTCCTCCACCGCGTCCAGCACCGCGGTGAACAGCGGTCCCAGGTCCGCGTCGGCCACCCCGCCGCCGCGCCGCGTGCCGAAGGCGATCGCGTAGTCGCCGCTGCCGTGGCCGTAGTTCGCGCCCACCCGGGCCAGCGCGAACACCGCCCGGCGGGCCAGCCGCGTCAGCTGGCGGGCGTCGAGCCGGGCATCCGTCGCCACGAGGATCATGCAGGAACCGGCGTCCGGGTCGGCGCCCGGACCGACGCCCACGTCCGCGGGCGTGACCTCGCGCCCGCCGACGCGCAGCGTGCCGCCGAAGTTGGCCTGGACGAGCGCCCCGGCCGTCACGTCCCGACCGCCCACCCGGACCCGCCGCGACGCCGTCCCGATCCCGGCCTTGAAGCCCAGCGCCCCGAGCCCCGTCCCGGCGCCGACGCAGCCCTCGGCGACGGGACCGTCCGCCGCCGTCTCCAGCGCCTCGCGCACGTGCCCGGCCAGCACCGGCCGCGAGCGGATGTCGGACAGATACCCGTCGTTGCACTCGCCGACGACCGGGTTGAGGCTGACCGCCTCCCCGTACCCGGGCCGCTCCAGCAGCCAGCCGACCAGGGCGTCCGCCGCCCGGAACGCCGACAGCGTGGACGTGAGCACGATCGGCGTCTCGATCGCGCCCAGCTCCGCGATCTGCGTGGCCCCGACGAGCTTGCCGTACCCGTTGCCCGCGAACAGCCCCGCCGGCAGCGGAGCGCCGGGGGACACCCCGTCCGGCACCACGGCGGTCACGCCGCTGTGCACGTCCGGCGGCAGGCTCACCGTGCGGTGGCCGACCCGCACCCCGGGCACGTCCGTGATCGCGTTGTACGGCCCCGGCGCGAGGGACCCGGGCGCGATTCCGAGGTCCCGGGCCCTCAGCTTTCGTCCGGCCACGACAGCAGCACACCCCGCCCCGGCTCGACCCGGACCGCCGCACCCGCCTCGTACACGCGCTCCTCCTGGAACCCCTCGATCGGCATCGCGCACGACCGTACCTCCCGCCCCCGCCAGGTGAGCCGGCAGTCCACCGGCTCCGGCGCCCACGAGGCCAGCGCCGCCGCGACCCGCCCGTCGGGGTGCTCCCAGACCGTGGCGAGCACGTCGTCGTGCCCCGTCGTCACCGGCGCGGTGCCCGCCCACCAGCCGGTCAGCTCCGCCTCCGGCAGACCCAGCGCGTCGAACGCGCGCCACAGGGGCCGTACGTCCGTCATGGGGGCGCGGGCCGTCATCCCGAACGCCAGGCCGCGCCACGGGTTGCCGCCGCCCTCCAGCATCTCGCCCATCAGGCCGAACGGGATGCCCGACAGCTCCACCAGCCAGTACGCCGGGTCGGTGCCCTCGTAGTCGAACAGCTCGCCCAGCCACAGCCGGTCGGTGTACGGCAGCAGCTCCGCGTACAGATTGGCGCTGGAGGCGAAGCCGTCCGCGGCGCGGTACTGGTTGCACGAGTGCAGATCGACCAGCGGGGGCCCGTCGGCGCCGCGCACCAGGGCCTTGCGGACGCGCTTCATCGTGGTGCGGTCGTACGCCACGTCGTCGAGGTACAGCCCGTCCACGCCCACCGCGGAGCGCAGCCGCTCCACGCCCGCCACGTAGAAGTTGTGCCAGCGGGACTCGCCGCTCGTGACGACGGCGACGTCGGAGACGTTCGCGGCCACCCAGCCGGGGACGTAGTCGTCGCCGAGGTGCTCGCGCAGCCAGGCGTGGCCGCCGCCGGGCCCGGACGCCAGCACCTCGTCGCCGAAGGACGCCAGGACGGGGAGCTCGGGGGTGTGCCGGGTGAGTTCACGTACCGTGTCGTAGACCTTGACCCGCAGGCCCAGGGCGTGTGCCTCGTCGGTGTAGGCGCCGAGGGCGCCGGCGGCGAGGAGGGGGTCGTTGATGTACGGGTTGGGGGGAGTGGCGTGGTGGAGGTTGACGACGGTCGCGCCGTAGTCGGCGGCCTCGCGCGGGGTGGCGTAGGCGTGGAAGTAGCGCTCGGCGAGCTGGCGGCGCGGCTCGATCGGCTTGTACGGCGTGAGCAGCAGCCGCAGCTCGAAGCAGCGGCTCTCACCCGCCCGCAGGGCCAGCGGCCCGCTGTACGCCGTCACGGTCCGCACGCCGTCCGCCGTGCGCAGCCGCACCCCGCCGCGGCCGCTGTCGCCCGCCCAGGAGCGGGGCGTGACCAGGGGCTTCTCGCGGTAGTAGTTGGTGTTCAGCGGCCGGGCGTAGTGCTCGTCGCGGAGCGACAGCTGCAGTCCGGCGCCGGGGGAGCCGAGCCACAGGGCGTCCTGGTTGCGGGTGGCGGTGTCCCAGGTCCAGTCGTAGGTGTCGGGGCAGGAGCGGCCGGTCAGGCCGAGGCCCATCACGTACCGCGCGGTCTCCTCGCGCACCGGGACGGTGAGGGCGACGTCGGGGAGTTCGACGTCGGCGGTGGCCCGCAGGGTCGCCCGTACGACGAGGAAGCCGTCGGTCTCCAGCTCGCCCGCCGTGTGCAGCGTGACGTCCTCGCCCACCGCGCGGGTGGACCAGGTGACGCGTGCCGGACCGGGCCGCTCCACGGTGAGGGGTTCGTCGGTCTTCAGCTCCCGGCCGCCGAGGTCCAGGTGGAGCGGGGCGGCGAGCAGCTCGTTCGGCGGGCCGTCGGCGCCGGTCACGGCGGGGGTGAAGGTCGAGACGAGGCGGTGCGGGAGGCCGTCGGGGCCCAGGTGCACGGCGCGGCCGAGGATGCCGAGGCGGGGGCCGCCGTCGGTCTCCTCGACGGTGACGGGGAGGAAGGGCGGCACGACCTCGTCGTCGTGGCCGAGCGTCGAGTCGAGCCACATCAGCCGGGACAGGCGGCGGGGTTCACCGGCGCCGTGGTCCTCGGCGCGGTCCTCGCCGACGGTGAGGCGGACCGGCAGCACGCGCTCGGCGCCGTCGCCCTCCGCGCGGACGGCGACCTCACCCTCGTACACGCCGGGCACGGCGTCGTCCGCGACCTCCACCACGCACCACAGCGCGCCGCTCTGCCCGCCGGCCACGTCGACCCGGCGCCGCAGCTCGCGGCCCCGCGCGTCCGTGCCGCCGAGGCTGGGGAAGCGCACCGGGAACGGCAGCCCGCGCACCGTCGCGGAGATCCCGGTGACGTCGCTCAGCGCGTACACGCCGATCTGGAACGGATACCACTCACCCCGGTCCGCCGCCCCCTCGAAGACGGCGCCCGGCCGCGACCGCGCCCAGCGGGCGGGCAGATGACGGCCGCGGCCGAGGGGGCGCGCACGGTCCTCGCCGAACAGCAGGAACCGCTCGCCCTCGTGGGCCGCCCGCAGCGCGGCGCGCTCGGCGGCCGTCGCGGCGAAGCCCAGCGGCGCGAAGGAGTCCACCGCGCTCGCCGCCTCGTAGCGGAACGCCTGTGCCCGGGGCAGCCGCTCCCAGCCGTCGGGCGCGTCCAGCCCGCAGGCGTGCGTCCACGCCGGGTCGGCGGTGTGCACCGGCTGCAGGTAGACGGCCTGCGGATACCAGGCGCGGCCGGTGTGGGCGTACGGCAGATGGTGTACGGCGTAGTCGCCCGCGCCCTCGGCCGGTTCGAACGCGACGACGCCCCGGTCGGCGTCCGCGTGGACGATCACCCGGTTGCGCAGCCGGCGTCCGGACGGCGCCAGCACGACGACCTCGACGAGCTCCGGCTGCGGGTCCGTGCGGCGCCACGGCAGCTCCGCCACCATCGCCGGGGCCGGAACCGCGACGTGAACCAGCAGCCGGTGGTTGCCGTAGGACTCGGTGTCCCAGTCGCCGGTTCCGCACTCCAGCTCGGGATGGTCGGAGTGTGCTGCCGCGGCCTCGTGCATCGGGGTCCCCCTGGGGCACAGTTTGAAAGGTAAGTTTCTGAATCGCTCCGGGTCACCCTGGGGAATCACCGAACGCGCTGTCAAGAGGGAAGTCTTGGAGTACGGGAGCCGCATCATGCGATCGACCAGGTCACCGGACGGGGGGTCCGACCGGAGCGGGGACGCCTCACTGCTGCGCCGGCTCAACGCCGCCGCCGCGCTGCGCGTGCTGCGCGAGCGCACCGAGGTCACGGTGCCGGAGCTGGCCGCGCTGATCGGCGTGTCCCGCCCCACGGCGCAGGACGTCGCCGCCCAGCTGCTGCGCGAGGGACGCGTGGTGGAGCTGGAACCGGGCGCCGGGAACGTCGGCCGGCCCGCCCGCCGGTTCCGCTTCCGCGCCGAGGCGGGGCATGTGCTCGGAGTCGACGTGGGCGCCCACAAGGTGCTGGCCCTGGCCGCGGACCTGCTCGGCCGCACGGTCGCCTCCCACCGCGTCACCGTCACCCCCGAACTGCCTGCCGGGCAGCGCCTGGACGCCGTGCGCGCCGCGATCCGCGGCCTGCTGGCGGAGCCGGCCGCCGCCGGTATCCGGCCGCTGGCCACCGGGGTGGGCAGCAGCGGCATGGTGGACCGCGCCGGCCGGGTGGTCACCGTCAGCGACTCGCTGCCGGGCTGGAGCGGGATGGACTTCCCCGCCCGCCTCGCGGACAGTGCGCCCGGCGCGGTCGTCGTCGGCAACGACATCCAGCTCGCCACGCTCGCCGAGTGCACCGCGGGCGTCGGCGTCGACCTCGACGACTGCCTCTACCTGTACATCGGCAACCGGCTGGGCATCGGGGTGTGGCTGCACGGCCGACTGCACCGCGGCCACCACGGGGCGGCGGGCGAGATGGTGGCCGACGACGGGTGGACCGTCCCCTACCAGCGGCTTCTCGACTGGTTCGCGGGTCACGGCTCGGAGGGTGCGCCCACCCGGGAGAACGCCGCGCACGCGGTCGTCACCGCCGCCGCGGCCGGCGACCGGGGCGCGGCGTACACGCTGCGGGCCTTCGCCGAGGCGCTCGCCGAGAGCCTGGCGCGGCACGTGGCCGTGCTCGATCCGCAGGCGGTGGTCCTCGGCGGCGGCATCTCCCGGGCCGGGGCGCTGCTCAGCGAGCCGTTCGCGGCGCGGCTGGCGGAGTTGTGCCCGTGCCCGCCCGCCGTACGCCTTTCGGTGCTCGGCGAGGAGTCCGCCGCGATCGGCGCGGCGCGGCTCGCACTGCAACAGGTGGACCAGGTCGACGAGGTGAAGCCGGCCTAACGCTGCGCGAAACTGCTCGATCGGCCGCATAAAAGTCCAAGTTCTCGCAAGAAAAGTCCAACTGTCGACCCTCGTGAGGCCGTTGACCCGCTCCCGGCGCCCTCCCATCATGTGGCACACGAATTTAGAAAGTTGCCAACGAAACTGGGATGCCAGCCCGTGGGAATACGTGTGACCGACCCTGCGACCAAGCAGCAGCCGCGCGCCGCGGCGGCCGCTCCGGCGCGGGCCGACGGCCGTGCCGGCGCACCCGCGCCACCGCGCGGCAAGTCGCTGGGACGCCGGATCCGGGAGAACTGGGTGATGTTCGCCCTGATGACACCCGGCGTGCTCTTCCTCCTGATCTTCTTCTACGTACCGATGCTCGGGAACGTCGTCGCGTTCCAGGACTACCAGCCCTTCATCGGCTTCAAGGAAAGCCCCCTCATCGGGTTCGCCAACTTCCAGGAGCTGTTCGCCGATCCGGCGTTCTGGGAGTCCGTGCGCAACACGCTCGGCTTCGCCTTCCTGCAGCTGCTCTTCTTCTTCCCCGCCCCGCTCGCCCTGGCGCTGCTCGTCAACAGCCTGGTCTCCAGCCGGGTGAAGAAGTTCGTGCAGAGCATCGTCTATCTGCCCCACTTCATCTCGTGGGTGCTGGTCGTCGCCCTCTTCCAGCAGGTCCTCGGCGGCGCCGGACTCGTCTCCAACTTCCTGCGCGACCACGGCCACTCGGGCCTGGACGTGATGACCGACCCCTCGACCTTCCCGCTGCTGATCACCGCCCAGGTGGTCTGGAAGGACATCGGCTGGGCCATGATCATCTATCTGGCCGCGCTGGCCAACGTCGACCAGAGCCTGTACGAGTCGGCGGCCGTCGACGGCGCCGGCCGCTGGCGCCGGATGTGGCACATCACGCTCCCCGGCGTCCGCTCGGTCACCGTGATGCTGCTCGTCCTGCGGCTCGGGGACGTGCTGTCCGTCGGCTTCGAGCAGTTCCTGCTGCAGCGCGACGCGGTCGGCGCCCGGGCCGCCGAGGTCCTGGACACCTACGTCTTCTACCACGGAGTCGTGTACGGCGACTGGGGAGTCGGCGCGGCCGCCGGCCTGATCAAGGGCGTGGTCGGCGCGCTCGCCATCTGGGGCGCCAACCGGATCGCCCACGCCTTCGGAGAGCAAGGGGTGTACAGCAAATGACCCTCTCCCTGCCCCTGCTGAAGCCCCGCCCGGCGGACGCGCGGCCCGTCTGGGAGGAGCCGCCCGGCGCCGTCGGCAAGGTCGCCAAGGCCGTCGTCGTGGCCGTGGTCTGCGCGGTGATGATCCTCCCCTTCCTCACCGTGCTGTCCACGTCCCTGGCCTCCCGCGAGCAGATCACCGAGGCCGGCGGGTTCGTCCTGTTCCCGACGGACCCGACGCTCCAGGCGTACACCACCATCCTCTCCGGCGGCGTGGTCACCCGCGCGGTGCTGGTGAGCGTCGGCGTCACCGTCGTCGGCACCACCCTGTCGCTCGCGACCACCATCGCCTTCGCGTACGCCCTGTCCAAGCGCGGCGTGCCCGGCGCCAAGGCGATCCTGATGATGGTCCTGTTCACGCTGCTCTTCGCGCCGGGCATGATCCCCATGTACGTGCTGGTCAAGGAGCTGGGGCTGCTCGACTCGTACTGGGCGCTGATCCTGCCGGGCATGATCAGCGCGTTCAACCTGGTGGTGCTGCGCGCCTTCTACATGAACATCCCCGAGGAGCTCTACCAGGCGGCGCGCATCGACGGCGCCGGCGACTGGCGCATCCTCACCCGCATCGTGCTGCCGCTGTCGAAGGGCGTCACCGCGGTCGTCGGCCTCTTCTACGCCGTGACGTACTGGAACGCGTTCTTCAACGCGATGCTCTACCTCAACGACTCCGGCAAATGGCCGATCCAGGTCGTCCTGCGCACCTATGTGGTGCAGAACAAGCAGCTCACCGCCGACCAGCTGGGCCTGCAGCACATGCCGCCGCAGCAGTCGATCGCGATGGCGGTCGTCATGCTCGCCCTCGTCCCGATCCTGCTGCTCTTCCCCTTCCTGCAGAAGTACTTCACCAAGGGCGTACTCACCGGCGCCGTCAAGGGCTGACAACCCTCCCGTCCACTCTCCGCTCCCCTGCAAACCGGAGGTCTCTCCCTCATGTCCGGACTGTCCCGCCGCGGCTTCCTCGGCATCAGCACCGCCGTCGTCGCGGGCGCCACCGGCCTCGGCCTCACCGGCTGCGGCACCTCGGCGAAGACCAAGGGCGCCGCCGCCTCGGCGAAGGTCAAGCTGCCCGCGTACCACCCCTTCACCGCCGTCAAGCCCGATCTGCCGGCCAACTCCAAGGGCCTGTCGGCCGGCTTCCTGTCGTACCCGAAGGAGCTGGTGCAGAGCGTCGCCAAGACCCCGGGCGACGGCTCCAAGGTGAGCATGCTCACCGAGATATGGGTGCAGCCGCCGCTGCCCAAGGGCGGCAACGACCACTGGAAGCGGGTCGACGAGGCGTTCGGCGCCGACTTCAGCGCCATCCTCGGCACCGACCCGGGCTATCCGGAGAAGTTCTCCGCGACCGTCGCCGGCGGCGACCTCCCCGACCTGATGTGGATCCCGCCCAACCAGGGCATCCAGCATGTCGCGCAGCTGCTGGAGGCCAAGTGCGCGGACATCAGCGAGTACGTCGCGGGGGAGGCGGTCAAGGACTTCCCGAACCTCGCCGCCATGACGCCCGAGCACTGGAAGACCGCGGTGGTCAACGGCAAGATCTGGGGCGCCCCCGTGCCGTACCCCGCCTTCGGCCAGGTCTACGGCGCCAACCCCGAGGTCTGGGCCGCGGCCGGCGGTTTCTCGGCGACCAGCACCGACGAGTTCCTCGCCAAGTGCAAGGAGGTCACCGGCGGCAAGCAGTGGGCGCTGGAGCCCATCTACGTCAACGCCGTCAGCGTGATGAGCCAGTGCTTCGGCGCGCCCAACAAGTGGCGCCGCGAGAAGGACGGCTCGCTCACCTTCTGGCAGGAGACGGACGAGTACCTCGAGGCCCTGAACTTCGTCCTGCAGCTGAAGAAGGCCGGGGTCTTCTACCCCGGCGACCCGCAGATGGCCGACGCGTACCTGAAGATGGCCCAGGGCTCCATCGGCGCCACCGTGCATGCCAACCCCTCCGGCGCCCGGGCCAACCTGCGCACCAACGACCCCGAGCTGGCCGCCGAGGTGCTCGTCCCCTTCAACGCCCAGGGCCACCAGGCCAACCACCACTACCACCTCGGCACCATCGGCTACACGGCGCTGAAGAAGGGCGACGAGAAGCGGGTGCGGATGCTGCTGGGCATCCTCGACTACATCGCGGCGCCGTTCGGCTCGAAGGAGCGCGAGTTCCTGGAGTTCGGCACCAAGGACGTCGACTTCACGTACGACGACAAGGGCATCCCGCAGCGCACCGACGCCGGCAAGCAGCAGGTGGAAGGGCTGTGGAGCGGCCTGGGCACCTCCACCTGCGCCCCGTTCAGCCTGCAGACGTCGTCCTTCCCCGGCACGCACGGTGCCGAGGACGTGCAGTACGTGTACGGGGTGGAGCAGAAGCTGATCGGGACGGCCGTACGCAACCCGGTCGTCGGCCACTACTCCGACGCGTACACCGAGCACTACGGACGGCTGTCGACCGAGGCCGGCGATCTGGTCAACGACATCGTCAGCGGCCGGAAGAAGATCGACGAGTGGAAGCCGTTCTGGTCCGACTGGCGGAACAAGGGGCTGGAGCAGATGGCGCGCGAGTACCAGCAGTCGCTGGAGAAGAGCGCCTGAGACGCGGTGGGAGGGCTCGTGCGTGACCATCGTGCGCTCACCGTCGTACGCCATGGAGACGGTGACCGGCGAGTGCCAGCCCGG
>NZ_JBFAXR010000172.1:0-15092 GCF_040680895.1 Streptomyces sp. NPDC051940
GAGCCGGCGCCCCGATCTGCTGATCGAGGGGCCGATCCAGTACGACGCCGCCGTCGACCCGACCGTGGCCGCCGCCAAGGCACCCGGCTCCCCGGCTGGTAAGCCCCCCAGCGCCTCGCGGCAGCCGAGGGGCCGCAAGGTGCCCGTCTGGCGACCGTCTGCCCCTGACGCCCTGTAAGACCCGCGCCCGGCCCTCACGCGCCCCTCACGCCACCCCCACGCCGGCGCACGCCCGCCCTCCGCCGTAGCTCAGCGTGCTCACCCCCGAACCCACCCACCCTCAGGTGCAATTGCACATATAAAATTGACTCCCTTTAAGTCGGGCGTAAAGTTCCCCGCCCCGCAAACGGTTTCGTGACTCCCGTCACATTGCGGCGCTGTTGTGGCGTGTACTGAGGCTGCGGTAAAGGGAGTTGCGCGCGGGCCGCAGTGCGGAATCACCGCTGGGCGGCGGCCCCGCCTCCGTCCGGTGCTGACCCGTCGTTCAGCTCGGGCCGGGCGGTGGGGGCGGGCTGGTCCATCGCGAGCCGCAGCAGCTGGTGGCAGATGGGGCAGTGGCGCGTCAGATGCCGGTACGCCGTGGCAGCCGACAGATGGGCGCGCAGGAGCGCCCTCGTCTCGTGCCGCGCGGTGGCTGTCATATGCCCTGAGTACCGGGAGCGCCACGTTCCGTCAACCCCGCCCCGAAGCCTCGCAGGTGGCCGCCCCGCGTTCTGTCGGACGGCCCGGGAAAGTCCGCTCCGCGAGACGGGGCTGCGCGTAAACCGATGCGTAAACCGACGGGTGAACCGGGGCGCCGTACACGCGAAAGAGGCCGGAACCCTGGGGGTTCCGGCCTCTTCAACTGCGGTCCTGACGGGATTTGAACCCGCGGCCTCCACCTTGACAGGGTGGCGAGCACTCCAAACTGCTCCACAGGACCTGGAGGGATTCGCTTCGCTCGGCGCGTTGCGACGTGATGACTCTACAACAGCGAACGGGGTGCGGTCGAACCGGAAAGGCCCCAGGTGACGGGGGTCACCGGCCGGGCGGTGCGAGGGCGTCCACCGCCTTCACGATCCGTTTGTCGGAGATCGGGTACGCCGTGCCCAGCGCGTGCGCGAAGTAGCTCACCCGGAGCTCCTCGATCATCCACCGGACGTCCTTGACCGCCTGCGGCACCGGCCGCCCGGCCGGCTGCTGCTCGAGCAGCCACAGGTACTCGTCGTTCATCTCCTTGACCTTCGCCATCCGGGAGCGGTCCCGTTCGACGTTCGTCGGGAGCTGCTGCAGCCGGCGGTCCGCGGCGATGAGGTACCGCATCAGGTCCGGCAGCCGGCCCACGCCGTGTGCGGTGACGAAGCCGGGCTTGATGAGCCACGCCAGCTGGTCCCGTACGTCCTGGAGGGACTCCAGCAGCACGGGGCTCTTCAGCGTCCGCAGCCGCCCCTCCGCAGCGTGCCAGGCCGCGAGGACCTCCTGGACCTGGCGGATCGCCGCCATCGTCGCGTCGACGAGGTCGGCGCGCACCGCGTCGTACAGCTTCCGGAAGCCCTCCTCGTCCCACGCGGGGCCGCCGTGCCGCTCGATGAGGCGGTCCGCGGCGGCGGTGACGCAGTCCTCGAAGAGCGGCTGGACGCCGCCGTGCGGGGAGCGGGACAGGGCCAGCTTCGCGACGTTGCTCAGCTTGTCGTTCGCGTACTTGGCGGGGTTCGCCGGGATGCTCAGGAGGATGAGGCGGCGGGTGCCCCGCCACATCGCCTCCGCCTGCTCGGCCTCCGTGTCGAAGAGCCGGACGGCGACGGAGGCGCCCTCGTCCACCAGGGCCGGGTACGCCTTCACGGGATGGCCCGCGCGGCGCGTCTCGAAGACCCGGGGGAGCGCGCCGATCGTCCAGGACGTCAGGCCCGTGCGCTGCTCGGGGGCTCCGGAGGCGCCCTGCTCGGCCGGCGCGGCCTGCTCGAAGGCCCGGTTGATCGCGGCCCGCGTCTTGGGCTTCAGCCGCAGCCGCAGCTCCTCCAGGTCCTTCGCCTCGGCGATCTTCCGGCGGCGCTCGTCGTACACCCGGAAGGTGATGCGCAGATGCTCGGGGACCTTCGACCAGTCGAAGTCCTCCGGCGAGACCGGCACGCCCCGCATCCGGTGCAGCTCGCGCGCCAGCGTGGCCGTGAGCGGCTCCTGCAGGGGCACCGCCCGGTCCAGGAACTCCTTCGCCGCGTTCGGGGCGGGCACGAAGTTGCGGCGGACGGGCTTGGGCAGCGACCGGATCAGCTCCGTGACCAGGTCCTCGCGCAGGCCCGGGATCTGCCAGTCGAAGCCCTCGGCGGAGACCTGGTTCAGCACCTGCAGCGGGACGTGGACGGTGACGCCGTCCGCGTCCGCGCCCGGCTCGAACTGGTACGTCACGCGGAACTTCAGCTTCCCCTGGCGCCAGGAGTCCGGATAGTCGTCCTTGGTGACGCCCTCGGCCTGCTCGTTGATGAGCATGGACTTCTCGAAGTTCAGCAGCTCGGGTTCCTCGCGCTGCTTCTTCTTCCACCAGGAGTCGAAGTGGGCGCCCGAGACGGCCGTTTCCGGCAGCCGCTGGTCGTAGAAGTCGAACAGGGTCTCGTCGTCCACGAGGATGTCGCGGCGGCGGGCCCGGTGTTCCAGCTCCTCGACCTCGGTGAGGAGCTTGCGGTTGTCGGCGAAGAACTTGTGGTGCGTGCGCCAGTCGCCTTCGACGAGGGCGTTCCTGATGAACAGCTCGCGGGACGTCTCCGGGTCGATCCGGCCGTAGTTGACCTTGCGCTGGGCGACGACCGGTACGCCGTACAGGGTGACGCGCTCGTACGCCATGACCGCCGCCTGGTCCTTCTCCCAGTGCGGCTCGGAGTACGTGCGCTTGACCAGGTGCTGGGCCAGCGGCTCGATCCAGTCGGGCTCCAGCTTCGCGTTGACCCGGGCCCACAGGCGCGAGGTCTCCACCAGCTCGGCGGACATGATCCAGCGCGGGGGCTTCTTGAACAGCGCCGAGCCGGGGAAGACCGCGAACTTGGCGCTGCGGGCGCCCAGATACTCGTTCTTGTCCGTGTCCTTCAGCCCGAGGTGGCTGAGCAGGCCGGCCAGCAGCGACTGGTGGATGCGGTCCGCGTCCGCGTCCTGCTCGCTGAGGTGTACGCCCATGGTCTTCGCGACCGTGCGGAGCTGGGAGTAGATGTCCTGCCACTCCCGTATCCGCAGGTAGTTGAGGAACTCGCGCTTGCACATCCGGCGGAAGGCGGAGGACGACAGCGCCTTCTGCTGCTCGCGGACGTAGCGCCAGAGATTGAGGTACGCCAGGAAGTCGGACGTCTCGTCGCGGAAGCGGGCGTGCTGCTGGTCGGCCTGCTGCTGCTTGTCCGCGGGGCGTTCGCGCGGGTCCTGGATGGACAGCGCGGCGGCGATGACCATGACCTCGCGGACGCAGCCGTTGCGGTCGGCCTCCAGCACCATGCGGGCCAGCCGCGGGTCGACGGGGAGCTGGGCCAGCTTGCGGCCCATCGTCGTCAGCCGCTTCTTCGGATCCTTCTGCGTGGTGTCGAGAGCGTGCAGCTCCTCCAGCAGCTGGACGCCGTCCTTGATGTTGCGGCGGTCCGGCGGGTCGATGAAGGGGAACTTCTCGATGTCGCCGAGGCCGGCGGCGGTCATCTGCAGGATGACGGAGGCCAGGTTCGTACGGAGGATCTCCGCGTCGGTGAACTCCGGGCGGGACTCGAAGTCGTCCTCGCCGTACAGCCGGACGCAGATGCCGTCCGCCGTCCGGCCGCAGCGGCCCTTGCGCTGGTTGGCGCTGGCCTGCGAGACCGGTTCGATCGGCAGGCGCTGCACCTTGGTGCGGTGGCTGTAGCGGGAGATGCGCGCGAAGCCCGGGTCGATGACGTACCGGATGCCGGGGACGGTGAGGGAGGTCTCGGCGACGTTCGTCGCGAGGACGATCCGGCGGCCGGAGTGGCGCTGGAAGACGCGGTGCTGCTCGGCGTGCGAGAGCCGGGCGTACAGGGGGAGGACCTCGGTGTTGAAGAGGCGTTTCTTCTCCAGGGCGTCCGCGGTGTCGCGGATCTCCCGCTCGCCGGAGAGGAAGACCAGGATGTCGCCGTCGCCCTCGCGCTGCAGTTCGTCCACGGCGTCGCAGATCGCGGTGATCTGGTCGCGGTCGTCGGCGTCGGAGTTCTCCTCCAGCAGCGGGCGGTAGCGCACCTCGACCGGGTACGTACGGCCGCTGACCTCGACGATCGGGGCGTCGCCGAAGTGGCGGGAGAAACGCTCCGGGTCGATGGTCGCGGAGGTGATGATCACCTTGAGGTCGGGGCGCTTCGGCAGCAGCTGGGCGAGATAGCCGAGCAGGAAGTCGATGTTGAGGCTGCGTTCGTGGGCCTCGTCGATGATGATCGTGTCGTACTGCCGCAGCTCGCGGTCCGTCTGGATCTCGGCGAGCAGGATGCCGTCCGTCATCAGCTTGACCAGCGTCGAGTCCGAGACCTGGTCGGTGAAGCGGACCTTCCAGCCGACGGCCTCGCCGAGCGGGCTCTTCAGCTCCTCCGCGACCCGCTCGGCCACCGTGCGCGCGGCGATCCGGCGCGGCTGGGTGTGGCCGACCAGGCCCTTCACCCCGCGGCCCAGCTCCAGACAGATCTTGGGGATCTGGGTGGTCTTCCCGGAGCCCGTCTCACCGGCCACGATCACGACCTGGTGGTCGCGGATCGCCGCGAGGATGTCGTCCTTGCGCTGGCTGACCGGCAGCTGCTCGGGATACGTGATCGCGGGGACGGCCGCCCGGCGGTTCGCGACCCTGGCCTCCGCCGCGTCGATCTCGGCGGCGATCTCGGTCAGCACCGCGTCGCGGGCCTCGGGCTTGCGGATACGCCGGGTCCCCTCCAGACGGCGGCCGAGGCGCTGCTGGTCGCGCAGCGTCAGGTCGGGGAGGCGGTCGAGGATGGCGGTCAGCTGGGTGGGCTTGGCACTGGACATACGGAGACCAGGATCGCACCCGCGGGGTGCGCGGGGCGAATGACTTTCCCGCTCCCCTTCGCGTGGATTGTTTGCTTTGCCCGCTTAGGGTGCGGTTCATGGATGTACGCGAGCGCTGGCGCGCCTTCCGGGGATCCGTCTTCTACCCGGCCACCGTCGTCGCCCTGCTGGTCTCCCTCGCGGCGGGTCTGTTCGCCGGCTCGTACACGGCGGCCATGGCCAACCCCACCCCGCACCGGCTGCCCATCGCGACCACGGCGGGCGGTGAGCCGGCACGGCTGGTCGCGGGGCTGGAGGAGGCGATGGACGCGCAGCTCGACGTACACCGCTACGCCACGTACGCGCAGGCCCGCGAGGCGGTCGAGGAGCAGCAGGTCTTCGGCATCCTGCGCTCGCTGGGGGAGGACGGGGCGCTGCTGGACGTCTCCGGCGCGTCGGGTGCCTCCGTGGCGCAGGTGCTGACGGAGACCGCTCCGAAGGTGGGGGCGGCGGTCGGCGTCCCGGTCACCGTGCGGGACATCAACCCGCTGCAGACCGGGGACCCGCGGGGGCTGGCGATCTTCTACATCTCCCTGGCCGCCGTGGTGATCGGCTTCATGGGCGCCATCCAGCTCAGCGTGCACGCCCGGGCGCTCAATCCGGGGGAGAGGGTCGCGTACACCGCGGGGTACGCCCTGCTGGGCGGGTTCATGATCTACGCGGCGGCCGACTGGTGGCTGGGCGCGCTGACGCTGCCCTTCCCGCAGTCGTGGCTGATCCTGGCGCTGACGATGTACGCGGCGGGGATGGTCTTCTCCATGTTCAACACCCTGATGGGGCGCTGGGCGATCATCCCGACCTGGGGCGTGATGGTGCTCATCGGCAACCCGTCCTCCGGCGGCGCCGTCTCCTGGCCCCTGCTCCCCTCGCCGCTCGGCCATATCGGCCGCTGGCTCCCGAACGGCGCCTCGGTGAACGCGCAGCACACGGCGGTGTACTTCGCGGGGTACCAGCATGTGTTCCCGTATCTGGTGCTGGTGGGGTGGGCGGCGGTGTCGACGGCGGTGTTCTGGCGGTGGCGGCACCGGCATCCGGGCGGGCGGGAGGTGGTGGCGGTGTGAGGGTGGTCCGCCGGTCGAGGCAACCGGTGGCGTCCGGGGCGCCGTCTCCCATGACGGGGAGAGGGGGACGGCATGCGTGGACGACGGATCGTGCCCGCCGGGGCGGCGCTGCTGCTGGCGCCGCTGCTGTCGGGGTGCTCGCCCGAGATGGTCGGCGCCATGGGGGTCGGCGTCTCGCCCGAGGGGCATCCGGTGGCGTACGCGATGGCGTGCGAGGGGCGGCTGGAGGGCGTGCGGCTCTACGAGGACGCCGCCGCCGGCAGTGAACTGGTGGGGGAGTGGAGCCTGCCGAAGGGCTTCAAGGGGATGCGGGCCGTCGACCTGGCCGGCCCGGGACCGCGGTGGCGGGTCGAGCGCGATCCGGGCGCCCTGGTGGCGGGCCGTTCGTACCAGCTGTACGGGCGGACCGGCGACAGCGGCAGGGGCACGTACGAGGTGCTGTTCTCCCAGGCGGACCTGGACGGCCTGCGCCCGGGGCAGATCCTGTACGAGCGGCCCCGGCGGTCGGCGAAGGACGACCCGCGCGGGGTGGCGGAGTCGCCGGACGAGTTCCGCGAGCAAGCCTGTCTGCGCGTTTGAGGGCGGCCGGCGGCCTCCGTGGACTCCTTGACACATACGGCTGATCCACGCGAGCATCCCATTGGTCTGTACCAAGTAGCTCCATGTCCGCGGCCGCTGAACGCTGCCCGCATCCCCGGAGGTTTGCCTTGGAACCGAGCAGCGCCCCCGAGCTGGAGCGACTCGCCAACTCCGTGATCCAGCCGGGGTTCGTCGGCACCACGGCCCCCGACTGGGTGCGCCGCAAGATCGCGGACGGCGGCCTGAGGTCCGTCGTCCTCTTCGGGCGGAACATCGTCGACCTGGAGCAGGTCGCCGCGCTCACCGCCGAGCTGCGCGCCGAGAACCCCGACCTGATCATCGGGATCGACGAGGAGGCCGGCGACGTCACCCGACTGGAGGCCGGCACGGGCGCCTCCCGCCCCGGCAACCTCGCGCTCGGCGCCGTCGACGACCTCGGCCTCACCGAGTCCGTCGCCCGTGACATCGGCCGCGATCTGCACGCCGCGGGCGTCTCGGTCAACTTCGCGCCCAGCGCGGACGTCAACTCCAACCCCCTCAACCCGGTCATCGGCGTCCGCTCCTTCGGCGAGCGCACCGACGTCGTCGCCCGCAACACCGCCGCCTGGGTGCGCGGGCTGCAGCAGGCCGGCGTCGCCGCCTGCGCCAAGCACTTCCCCGGCCACGGCGACACGGTCGTCGACTCGCACCACGGGCTGCCCCTGGTCACCGCGTCCGCCGAGGAGATCGCCGCGACCGCGCTGCCGCCGTTCCGGGCGGCGATGGAGGCGGGCGTACGGGCGATCATGACGGGTCACGTGCTGGTCCCGGCGTACGACCCGGAGCTGCCCGCCACGCTCAGCCGGCGCGTCCTGGTCGATCTGCTGCGCACGGAGCTCGGCTTCACCGGGCTGCTGGTCACCGACGGCATCGAGATGCGCGCCGTGACCGACGTCCACGGCATCGACGGCGCCACCGTCAAGGCGATCACCGCCGGGGTGGACGCGGTGTGCGTCGGCGGGGAGAGCGCGTCGCGGGAGACCGCCGAGCTGCTGGCGGGGGCGCTGGTACGGGCGGTACGGGACGGTGAACTGCCGTACGCGCGGCTGGCGGAGGCCGCCGCGAACGTCGCCGCCTTCGCGTCCTGGTCGGCGGCCCTCGCACGGTCCGCGACGCCGGCGGCGCTCGCGGACGCCCCGCGCATCGGGCTGACGGCCGCCCGGCGCGCGGTCCGCGTCGCGCGCGGCGAGGCGCTGCCCCTGACGGGGGCCCCGCACGTGGTGGAGTTCTCGCCGGCCATGAACCTCGCCGTGGACGGCCAGACCCCGTGGGGCGTGGCCGGTCCGCTGGCCGAGCTGCGCCCCGGCACCACCTCGGTCCGCCTCACCCAGGCCGACGTGGACGGATCCGGCGACGCGGTGCGCACCCTGGGCCTGGCCCCGGCCGCGGGCCGTCCGCTGGTGGTCGTGGTGCGGGACGCGGCGCGGCACCGCTGGATGTCCGACGCGGTGGCCGCGGTGCTCGGCGCCCGGCCGGACGCCACGGTGGTGGAGATGGGGTTCCCCGGCGGGGAGCCGCTGGGGGCGGTGCATCTGATCACGCACGGGGCGACGCGGGTGTCGGGGATCGCGGCGGCGGAGGTGCTGCTGGGGGCTGCTGCGGTTACGGCGGTGGGTTGAGGGGGCCCGGTGGGCTGGGGGTCCCGGTGGTGGTCCGGGGGGCCGCGGCCCGTCAGGCGTCGGCCAGCTCGGCCATGTCGAAGTCGGCCTTCGCCGCGCCGCAGTCCGGGCACGACCAGTCGTCCGGGATGTCCTCCCAGCGGGTGCCGGGGGCGATGCCCTCCTCGGGCCAGCCCTCGGCCTCGTCGTAGACGAAACCGCAGACGGCGCACTGCCACTTCGTGTAGCTCACTCGGGGGACTCGCTTTCCTCGAAGTCGGTCTTCTCGCGCACCCCGCAGTCGGGGCACGGCCAGTCGTCGGGCACGTCGGCCCACGGCGTACCGGCGGGGAAGCCCTCGCGTGGGGCGCCGGCGGTCTCGTCGTACACGAAGTCGCAGACGGGGCAGACGTACGCGCTCACGCCGTGACTCCGTACCGGGCGCGCTTGCCGGGCTGGATGTTGGCGAGGGCGAGGTCGCCGCCGTAGTGCGCGCGGACGCGGTGGTCCATCACGCGGCGCCACAGGGGCGGGAAGTAGGCGAGGACGATCATCCCGGCGTATCCGGTGGGGAGTTCGGGGGCGTCGTCGAAGTGGCGCAGGGCCTGGTAGCGGCGGGTGGGGTGGGCGTGGTGGTCGCTGTGCCGCTGCAGGTGGTAGAGGAAGACGTTCGAGGCGACGTTGTCGCTGTTCCAGCTGTGCCGGGGCGCGCAGCGCTCGTAGCGTCCGGACGCGGTGCGGCGGCGGAGCAGGCCGTAGTGCTCGGTGTAGTTGATGACCTCGAGCAGGCAGAAGCCGAAGACCGCCTGGCCGGCCAGGTACGGCAGGACGCCCGGCCCGAAGGCGGCGGCGAGGGCGCCGAAGAGGACGGCGGTCATCGCCCAGGCGTTGAGGATGTCGTTCTCGGGGGTCCACGGGCTCCTGCCGCGGCGGCGCAGCCGGTTGCGCTCCAGTCGCCAGGCGGAGACGAGGCTGCCGTACACCGTACGGGGGAGGAACCGCCAGAAGCTCTCGCCGAGGCGGGCGCTGGCCGGGTCCTCGGGGGTGGCGACGCGGACGTGGTGGCCGCGGTTGTGCTCGATGAAGAAGTGCCCGTACATCGTCTGCGCCAGGGCGATCTTGGACAGCCAGCGCTCGACGGACTCCTTCTTGTGGCCGAGCTCGTGCGCGGTGTTGATGCCGATGCCGGCGACGCCGCCGAGGGTGATGGTGAGGCCGGTCCGGTCGACGGCGGAGAGCCCGCCGGAGGTGAGCAGCCAGCAGCCGAGGACCAGCCCCGCGTACTGGAGCGGCAGGTACGTGTACGTGCACCAGCGGTAGTAGCGGTCCTGCTCCAGCCAGGCCAGGGCGCTGTCCGGCGGGTTCGCGGAGTCCTTGCCGATGAGCTGGTCGATCACGGGGAAGACGACGTACAGGACGACGATCCCGGTCCACCAGAAGGCGCCGTAACCCGTCCAGCCCACCAGGCCCCAGGCGACGAAGGGGAACATCGGGATGAAGAGGCCGAGGAGCCAGTAGTAGCGCTTGGGGTCACGCCAGGGGGGTGGGGTGAGCGGGGGATTGCCGGGGTGGCGTTCCTCCGCTTCTTTCCTTTCTTTGCCCTCTTTGCCCTCTTTGCCCGTGCGCGCTTCTGCCGCCGCCATGGGACGCCTCCTCGCCGGGTCCGTGCACCGATGCTCGTACTGTCCAGTAGTTAGACAGTCTGTCCGCAGAGTGTCAATGGATTGGACAGACCCGATCGGGCGCATACAGTGGACGCACCATGACGCGTTTCCGACAGGCAGTTCGAACCCTGCTCCGCGACCAGGTGCTGGACGCGGCGTACCAGCAGGTCACGGCCGAGGGCTGGAGCAGGCTCAGCGTGGCGGGCATCGCCCGGATCGCGGGCGTGAGCCGGCAGACGGTCTACAACGAGTTCGGGTCGAACTCGAAGGACGTGATCGGGCTCGCCCTCGTCGAACGCGAGGCGGAACGTTTCCTTCTCGGCATCCAGCGGGAGCTCGACGCGAACCGCGCCGAGCTGCTGTCCGCGGCGCGGGCGGGCGTCGGCTACGTCCTGCGCCAGGCGGCGGACAACCCGCTGATCAAGTCGGTCCTCACGGCGGCCCGCGGCGGCCAGGACGACGAACTCCTGGCGTACCTGACCACGCGCCCGGAGCCGGTCTTCGACACGGCGACGGCGATGCTGGACGCCTATGCGGCGGACGCGTGGCCCGAGGTGGACGCGCAGTCGCGGGGCCTGGCGGTGGAGACGATCGTGCGCCTCACGGTGAGCCACATCGTCCAGCCGTCGGCGTCCCCGGAGGAGTCGGCGGACCGGATCGCGCGGATCACGGTGCGGGTGGCGTACGGGGTGGGGGTGGGGGGCGCGGGCGCGGTGTGAGGGGGGCCGCGAGGCCGGGTTTCCCGTTTTCAGCCCGACCCCGCAGGTCTGCTACTCTGATCCAGCGACGACACCCCAGGTGGAAAACCCCCGGCAGAGTCCGGCGGGAAAACCGTTTTGGGAAGACGCGCCCCCCTGTGCGAGACTGTGTCTCACGCACGAGGTCCTGTGGAGCAGTTTGGAGTGCTCGCCACCCTGTCAAGGTGGAGGCCGCGGGTTCAAATCCCGTCAGGACCGCCGGGTGATCTCACCGATCACCTCGGCTGGGTAGCTCAGTTGGTACGAGCGTCCGCCTGAAAAGCGGAAGGTCGCCGGTTCGACCCCGGCCCCAGCCACCTTGTGTGAGCAGCACGAATGCCCCTCCGGTAGCGCCGGGAGGGGCATTTTTGTTGCCGGTGGGCCGGCGGCGTCGGACGGATGCGCGGTTATGGTCCGTCGGCCAGGCGCAGGGTTCCCTGCCAACTCCGGTATCGCACGCTGCCGGTTGGGAAGACGATCTCCAGCGCGACCCGCCTGGTGCGGGGCTCGCACCGCTGGTGCACGCGGCACCAATCGGAACCGGTCGTGATGTGGGTGAAGTCGTCTCGATCATCGCCGAGCCAGACCTCCAGCGGGTCCGTGGCATCGTCGGTGCCGTGCCGATGCCAGGCGGTGAGCATCCGCTGTATGCGACGCCCCACCAGGCGGCCCGGGTCCACTCCCGCTCCGTGCAGCGGGCAACCGTGTCCTTCGGGCGATGTCATCCTCGGACCGTAACCGGTGGTGAGCGCGAGGGCGCGGGGATGTCGGGGCGGCCTTCGGCCCTGTGGAGCGGGAGGAAAACGATGGACTTCCCGGGCGTCCGCCGCCTGTAATGGGCGTATGAGCAGGAGACGGTACGTGGCCCGTGGTGTTCCGGGTGGCTATCGGATCTGGGACAGCAAGCGGCGTCGGTGGTGGGGTGATCACTACGAGCTCTGTCCGGATGATCTGCTCGCGGAGCTGAACGGGGGCGGCGACTACGTGAAGATCACCGCGTTGCTCAAGCGGTATCGGGCGGTGAAGCGCTGAGCGCGGCCCGGAGCCCTCGTCGGCCGGTGGTCGGGTTCGGCGGCGCTTGGGGCGGACGGGCGTGACGCCCGGCCGTCGTGGGGCGGGCGTCGCGCGTGGGGGGGCGGTCGGGAGGGCCGGGGCTGGTCAGGGCGACGGGACCAGGGATGTGGCGTCCGTGGTCGGGACCGCGCTGGTGACCATGCTCGTGTCCGCGGCGGGGACGTCGGCCGGGAGGCCCGCCGGGAGGCCCGCCGGGAGTCCCGCCGGGACCGGGGCCGCCTGCGTCAGCTGCGTGGCGTCGCCCAGCATCGACGTGGGGCCGCCCTTGTCCGACTTCAGGACGCCGACGCACGCCAGGCTCTCCAAGTCCAGCGGCAGCGTCCAGGACTTCGGCTGGGTCAGGCAGTGGCTCGAGCCGCCCTTGCCGCCCAGGGGAACCGGCAGTGACGGGGCGGCGGCCGACGCGGAGGCGGCGGTTACGGCGATGAGGGAGGCGGCACCCGCGGCGACGGCGGCGGCGCGGCGGGCGAGGTGCTGAGTGGTCACAGGGATCCCCTTGGGAAGGAATGGCGTTCTTTGCCGCGAATGGGCAATGGATCGGTGCCTATCCTGGTCGGCTCCGTGCCGCGAACTCCCCGCCGTAACCGGGCGGTCCACTCGTACGGCGCAAGCGGAGGTGGAAGTTCCACCGGTGCGCAGCAACCGTAGGATCTTCCGAAGTGGGGTGTCGGGTGGGATTCAACTATCGGTGCTGCGGCGCCTGTTCCCCGGCTCGCGGGTGGGGTCGCCGTCTACTCCGCTTCCCAGGCTGCCTGTTTCAGGCGGACCCTGGCGGCCGGGGTCCCCGCCTCCGTCGTCCAGTAGGGGTGCGCCGCGACGCGGGCGGCCAGCTGGTACATCCTGCGGCGCAGCGCGGTCGTCGGCGTGCCCGGCGCCGTCTCGGCGAGCGCGAGCCGGCGGTAGACGGCGTACCAGTCGCGCTGGGCGCGCAGCAGGTCTTCGGGGAAGGGGGAGGTGGGAGCCACGGGATCGATGATGCCACGTGTTCGAATATTTGTGCGAATGCCGCGCCGGGGGTGACCTTCGGTTGCCCGCGCCGTTGCCGGACCGGCAACAAGGCTGGTCGGGGTCGGGGGTGAGGGGGCACCGTGAGCTCATGAGCGATGACCTTGTCGAGGGGCCTGTGGCCTCCTCCAGTGGTGACTACCTCGGAGACCCCGCCGTGCGGGCCGAGTGGGACGAGCGGTACACCGAGCGGGCGCAGTTGTGGAGTGGGCGGGCCAACGGGGCGCTCGTGGCCGAAGTGGCCGGGCTGGTGCCCGGACGCGTGCTCGACGTCGGGTGCGGGGAGGGCGCCGACGCCGTCTGGCTCGCGCGCGGGGGCTGGGACGTGACCGCGCTCGACGTCTCGGGTGTGGCGCTGGAGCGGGCCGCCGCGCACGCGCGGGATGCCGGTGTCGACGTTCGGTGGGTGCACGCGGGGCTCACCGAGGCGGCGCTCGAGCCCGGTTCGTACGACCTGGTCTCCGCGCAGTACCCGGCCCTCCTGCGTACCCCCGACTCCCTCGCCGAGCGGGCGCTGCTCGCGGCCGTCGCCGTGGGCGGTGTGCTGCTGCTCGTACACCACGCGGGGGTGGACGCCTCCACGGCGCACGAGAGCGGCTTCGACCCGGCCGACTTCGTCTGGCCCTCGACGGTCGCCGCCCTGTTCGGCGACGACTGGGCGGTGGAGGTCGACGAGGAGCGGCCGCGCGTGGCACCCGACGGCGGTGCCGGTACGCACCACAAGGACGACCTGGTGCTGCGCGCGCGACGGCTGCGCTGAGGCCGGGGCCCCGCTCGTCGTAGCCGGATCTCAGCCTCCCCGGGCCGCTGAAACCGGAGTGAGACCCCGGTGAAAGCGGGCGCGCGCAATCTCTGTCCCACCAGGAAGTCGCCGGCCCGACGGGGGCCGCGACAGACCCCAAGGAGACCGAGATGTCGCTCAACCTCAACGACCAGGACAAGGCCACCCTCCGCACCGCCGCCTACGGCGCCGTCACCCTGCTGTCCGCCGCCGACGCCGCGGGGTCGCCCCACCGGGTCGCCACCCACGGCAGCATCGCCCTGGCGTCCGCGACCGGGCCGGTCGGGCACGTGCTCGCCGAGAAGTCGAAGATCAAGGACCTGAACGGCAAGTCCGTGGCCGAGATCGCCGACCACGCGCTGCCGGCGCTGACCGAGGCGATGAGCCTGCTGAAGAAGCAGGACCCGGCGGAGGCCGACAACTTCCGCAGCATCGTCCTCGTCGCCGTCGAGGCCGCCACCCAGGCCCACAAGGGTCAGCCCAGCCCCACCCTGGCGGACATGACCCGCAAGATCACCGAAGCCCTCGACGCCGCGTGACGGCCGAAGGCCGGGCCACGGGTCCGGGGTGACGGGAGGGGCCGCCGTACGGGCGGGGGAGACACAGGTCACACGTGGCCGTGTCACACCCCGCCCGGCTTCTTCCGTCACACAGGCGTAAGCAGCCGCACCCGGCCATGGCGAGGAGTCCACCGTGAACGCTCGACTGAACCCGTTCGAGAGCCCGGTCCTGGGCAAGATCTTCAAGCACATCACCGCCGCGAACGGCGTACTCAAGGGCTCCACCCTGCCCGCCTCGACGCAGGAGCTGGTCAAGCTCCGCGCCAGCCAGATCAACGGGTGCGGGTTCTGCACCGACATGCACTACAAGGACGCCGTGCACGCCGGGGAGTCGCCGGAGCGGCTGAACCTGGTCGCGGCCTGGCGGGAGGCCACGGTCTTCAGCGAGGCCGAGCGCGCGGCCCTGGAGCTGGCGGAGGAGGGCACCCGGATCGCCGACGCGGCCGGCGGCGTGTCCGACGAGGTCTGGGCGAACGCCGCGAAGCACTACGACGACGAGGAGCTCGCCGCGCTGGTGGGCGTCATCACCCTGATCAACGCCTTCAACCGCGGGAACGTGATGCTGCAGATGCCGGCCGGGGACTACCAGCCGGGTCAGTTCGGCTGACCCCGCCGCAGGAGGGCTCGGCCGGCGCCGCGGTGGCCCCGGGGGAATCGCTTTGGCGATCGCCGCACCCATCCCATATCCTGCAGACGTCCTGAAGGCGATATCGCTTTCAGCGGCCATCAGCCCTCATCGTCTAGTGGCCCAGGACGCCGCCCTTTCAAGGCGGTAGCACGGGTTCGAATCCCGTTGGGGGCACCATCCATCAAGGCTCTGACCGGCGATTACGGTCAGAGCCTTGATCGTTTGTGTGGTTCAGGGAACGCTCTCGGAGCATGACGTCCGGCAGCCGACGGCCCCCCGGTGCGCGCACCGGGGGGCCGGAGGGCAATGGCAGGAGCAGTTGTAATTAGTCGGTGTGGGTGGCAACCCTCAGAGACCCG
>NZ_JBFAXR010000173.1:0-14797 GCF_040680895.1 Streptomyces sp. NPDC051940
GCCCATGATCACCAGGATCGTGATGCCGGCGCCGCGGGACAGGCCATGGCGCCGTCCCCCCGCGCTCCGCCCGGCAAGGCCCCTTGGGGCCGCAGAATCGCTTCGAACCACACCGACAACCGGCCACGAACCGCGCCCCAGCCACCGGACCGCACCCCCCACGCCACCCCGGGGTGACAACCAGCCCTCCGGTTTTGTACCGTAGAAGAACAAACTGCGGTCGGCGACCGCCCCTGACACCGGCCGCCGACCGCAGCAACCCCACGCCTCCCCGGCCACGAAGCCCCGCACCAGCACCCGCACCCCACCCCCGCACGGAGTACACATGCGCCTGACGGCCCGAGCCGCCCTCCTGGACATGGACGGCACCCTGCTCAACTCCGACGCCGCCGTCGACCGCGTCTGGCGACGCTGGGCCGCCGAGAACGGAGCGGACGCCGAGGCGATCCTGCCGCACGTGCACGGACGGCAGGCCCACTCCACCCTCGCCCTGCTCTTCCCGGACCGGCCCGTCGAGCAGAACATGGCCGACAACGCCCGCATGCTCGTCTGGGAGACCGAGGACACCGAGGGCATCGTGCCGATCCCCGGCGCCCCGGCCTTCATGGCGGCCCTCGCCGGCGGCCGCCTGCCGCACGCGCTGGTGACGTCCGCCGACCGCGCCCTGTCCGCGGCCCGCATGGGCGCCGCGGGGCTCACCATCCCGCCCGTCTGGATCACCGCCGAGTCCGTGAGCGCCAGCAAGCCGGACCCGGAGGGCTTCCTCAAGGGCGCCGCGGAGCTGGGCTTCACGCCCGAGGAGTGCGTCGTGTTCGAGGACGCACCGGCGGGTATCCAGGCCGCCAAGGCCGCCGGCATGCGCGTCGTCGGCGTCGGCCCGCGAGCGGCCGACCACGCACCGACGGCGCACGTCGCCAGCCTGCAGCAGGTCCGGGTGGCCACGCTGCCCGACGGCTCGATCGAGCTGACGATCACCGCCTGACACACCCCGCACGAAACAAACGGCGGTCCGCGAACGCGGACCGCCGTTTCGCGCGCCGCAACACCCGCACGCCCGCAAAACCCGCACGCCCACAACGCCCGTGCACGCCCGCACTCTTGCGTCTGACATGCCCACGACATCACACTGTCACCCAGCGCCCACGCCCCCGCAATCTCCGGGCGCCAGCATGGGCCCGAACCCAGGGCCCAGCCCCACGGCCCGAACCCAGGGCCGGCCCAACCCCTCACCCCTCACAGGGAGTTCGCATGTCACGCTCACTCCTGCGCATACCCGCGCGCCGCAAGCTCTACGCGCGTCGACTGACGCTGCTCGCGGCGCTCGCCCCCCTGTTGCTCCTGCTGACCCCCTCCCCCGCCCAGGCCGCCCCGCCCACGCCGCCCAGCGCCGCCACGGCCCGCTCGTACCTCGCCGCGCTGACGGTGAAGACGGAGGGTTCACTGACCGGCTACAGCCGGGACCTCTTCCCGCACTGGATCACCCAGTCCGGCACCTGCAACACCCGCGAGGTCGTCCTCAAGCGCGACGGCACGAACGTCGTGACGGACTCCGCCTGCTACCCGACCAGCGGCAGCTGGTACTCCCCGTACGACGGCGCCACCTGGTACGCCGCGTCCGACGTCGACATCGACCACGTCGTGCCCCTCTCCGAGGCGTGGCGCTCCGGCGCCGCCGGCTGGACCACCTCCAAGCGCCAGGCGTTCGCCAACGATCTGACGCACGCGCAGCTCATCGCCGTGACGGACGACGTCAACTCGGCCAAGGGCGACAAGGACCCCGACGCGTGGCTGCCGCCCCGCACCTCGTACCGCTGCATGTACGCGCGGATGTGGGTCTGGGTGAAGTACGCGTGGGGCCTGAGTCTGGAGTCCTCGGAGAAGTCGGCGCTGTCGTCGATCCTGAACGCCTGTTAGCCACCCCCGGAATCAGCCACCCCCGGAATCAGCCACCCACGGAGTCAGCCACCCACCGTGAGCCGCCCCAGGAGCGACACAACAGGCTCCTGGGGCAGCCGCGCCCCCCGAACCCGGCCAATCCGACGCGGAACCTGGTACTCGCCGCCCCTCGTTCCCTAGTCTCAGGGCCACGACCGACGGGAGGGCCGGATGGCCGAGCTGCGCCTTGGACCGCTGCTGCGCCACGTGGACGCGGACACGGGGACGAGCGCCACGATCTGGATCGAGGCCGACCAACCCCGCGAGGCCGCCGTGCGGACCCCGACGGGCGCCGCGGGCAGCGCCAGGACCTGGCAGGTCGCCGGGCACCACTACGCGCTGATACCCGTGACCGGCCTCACCCCGGGCACCGACACGCCGTACGAGATAACCCTGGACGGGGAGCAGGTCTGGCCACCGCCCGGCAGCCCGATGCCCCCGTCCGTCATCCGCACCCCCCACGCCGAGGGCCCCGTGCGCGTGGCCTTCGGCTCGTGCCGCTGGGCGGCCAAGCCCGCCGGCGGCGAGGATCCCGTGGGGCCCGACGCCCTGGACACGCTCGCCCAGGTGCTGGCCGCCGATCCGGCTGCCGAGCGGCCGGACGTACTGCTGCTCCTCGGCGACCAGGTGTACGCGGACGAGACGTCCGCCGCGATCCGCGAGCAGCTCGCCGCGCGGCGGGACCTGGACGACCCGGATGGGCCCGGCGCGCAGATCGCCGACTACGAGGAGTACACCCTCCTGTACTACGAGTCCTGGCTGGACCCCGAGGTCCGCTGGCTGCTCTCCACCGTCCCCAGCTGCATGATCTTCGACGACCACGATCTGATCGACGACTGGAACACCAGCGCCGCCTGGCAGTCGGAGATCCGCCGCCGGCCGTGGTGGCAGGAGCGGGTCGTGGGCGGTCTGATGTCGTACTGGGTCCACCAGCACCTGGGCAACCTCTCCCCCGCCGAACTGGCCGCCGACCGCCTCTACAAGGCCGTCCAGGCAGCCGACGACGCCACGGACCTGGTCCGCGACTTCGCGCTGCGCGCCGACACCGAACCGGCCACCGTGCGCTGGAGCTACCGCCGCGACTTCGGCCGGGTCCGGCTGCTGATGGCCGACACCCGCGGCGCGCGTGTGCTCGACGAGGAGCGGCGGGCGATGATCAACGACGCGGAGTTCGGCTGGCTGCGCGAGCAGGCGCTGGACGCACCCGATTCGTACGACCACCTCCTCGTCGGCAGCTCCCTGCCGTGGCTGCTGCCGCCCGCCATCCACGACGCGGAGGCGTGGAACGCCGCCCTGTGCCTGGGCGGCAGGGGCCCGCGCTGGGCGCGGATCGGGGAGAGGATGCGCCAGGCCGGGGACCTGGAGCACTGGGCGGCGTTCCCGTCGTCCTTCACGGCCCTGACGGAGCTGATCACCGAGGTCGGGCGCGGCCCGCACGCCCCCGCCACCGTCAGCGTGCTCTCCGGCGACGTCCACCACGCGTATGTCAGCGAACCGCGCTGGGCCGAGCCGGTCCGCAGCCGGGTCGCGCAGCTCACGTGCTCGCCGATGCACAACAGCATCCCCGCGGCCATCCGGGCCGGCTTCCGCTTCGGCTGGAGCCGGGGCGGCCGCGCGCTGGGGCGGCTGCTGGCCCGCCACGGCCGCGTCGGGCGGCCGCCGGTCGACTGGAACCGCACGGGCGGGCCGTGGTTCGGCAACCAGCTGATGACGCTCACCCTGCACGGCCGCGACCGCGCGCGGCTGCGCCTTGACCAGGCCGAGGCGGCCCGGGGCGGCACCCGGGGCGTGCGGCTGGTGACGGCGGACGAACGGGAGCTGGCCTGAGGACCCGCCCGGGACCAGCCCCCACCCGACCCGGACCAGCCCCCACCCGCCCAGCAGCCCCAGGGCTACCGCAGCGGCACCGAGTAGCAGGCCACCCGGTCGCCCGCCGTCCCCGCGTGTCCCGGCTCCGTGGCCGTGGACTCGGCGTGGATGACGATCGAGCGGGCCTCGCCGGCGCGGAAGCGCCACGCGTGCGCCGTCTCCGCCGTGCCGCGGCCCTGCGGGTCGGTGGTGAAGTCCAGCCAGACCTCGTTCCGGGCGTTCGCGTACGCCGGGTCCACGGAGGGTTGCACCGGGTCCGGGACGTTCTGGTAGTGCGGGCCGGAGTCGCCCGGCCCGGTGCCGCACGGCGCGGTGTGGACGTGCACCCCGTACGCGCGGGAGGGGCGCAGGCCGGCCACGCCGATCCGTACGACCGTCTTGCGGTCGGTGGCGACCTCGGCCACCGCTACCTGCGCCCCGGCGGGCACCAGGTCCAGGTCGTACGTCACCGCGTCCGACGGGACGAAGGCCGTCGGCGGGGCGAAGCGCGCGGTGCGGACCATGATCGAGACGGAGTCCGCGGCCGCGGGGGGCGCGGCCAGCAGCGTGGCGGCCGTGGCCGCCGCGACCGCGAGGGCGGCCGCCGTACGCGGGGGTGTCGCCGTACGCGGGGATGTCGCCGTACGCATGGATATGGCTCCTTCACAGGGTGTACGTCCGCCCTCCACCGTTCCGGGCCGCGCCGCCGGGAGCTCGGCGTACGCGCCCGGCATTCGGGTGATACGGGTGTGCGGGACGACATCACACGTGATACACGCAATATCGGTTGCCCCACGAGGCGACACCGGACACGCTGGGCGTACGCTGTATAGGACCGGAAGAGCTAGCCACCATCCGTACCCATGGCATTACCACGGTGGTGCACCTGGGGGTAATGACCGTGGAATTCTTGGCGTCGCTGTCCAATACGGGATGGATGTACGCGATCATCGCGATCTCCGTCCTCCTCGACGTCTTCCTCCCGGTCCTCCCCAGCGGAGCCCTGGTGATCATGGCCGCGACCGCGGCCGCCGGCACCTCCACCGCCGCCTCCGCCGTCCGTGAGGGCGCCGCCGTCCTCGACAAGGGCGGCCATCTCCCCGAACTGCTCGGCCTCGTGCTCTGCGCCGCCACCGCCTCGGTCGTCGGCGACCTCGTCGCGTACCGGCTCGCCTACCGCGGCGGGGAGCGCCTCGACCGCGCCCTGGCCCGCTCGCGCCGGCTGACGGCCGCGCAGGAGCGGCTGGGCTCGGCGGTCAGCCGCGGCGGCGGCGCGCTGGTCGTGCTGGCGCGCTTCGCGCCCGCCGGGCGGTCGGTGGTCAGCCTCAGCGCCGGGGTGGCGCACCGCACCGCGCGCGAGTTCCTGCCGTGGTCGGCGCTGGCGGGGTTCGTCTGGGCCGCGTACGGCGTGGGGCTCGGGTATCTCGGCAGCCAGTGGCTGGGCGCGGGCTGGGTGGCCACGGGCGTCTCGGTGCTGGCGCTGTTCCTGGCGGGGCTGGGAGCGGCGTACGTCGTGAGGCGCCCGCGCACGGCGTGAGGCCGCCGCCTCGCCTCAGCGATATCCACCTCACCCCGCGCTATCCACCTCACCCCGGCGATATCCGCGGGCGCCGGCGTGCCCGCCCGTGCCAAGATCGTGCCCCGAGCTGACACGGGGGGCTGGGGGGCGGCATGGGCACCGACATCCACGGCTGGATCGAGTACCGGCAGGGACGCGAGGCCCCGTGGGAGGCCGCCGCGGCCCTGGCGCCGCTCCTGCACGGCCGCGACTACGGCCTCTTCGCCTGCCTCTTCGGCGTCCGCAACGCCGCCAACTTCCGTCCCGTGGCCGCCGACCGCGGCTTCCCGCCCGACGCCTGCGACATCGTCCGGGGCGCGTACGCCGACGCCCAGCGGGTGCTAGGGGCGGGGCTGTTCGGGGCGACCTGGCTGCGGTACGCCGAGTGGCTGCGTATCGACTGGGACGAGCGGGCCGTGGACCCCGCGGTCTGGCGGCACGCCGAGCACGGCCGGGTGGGCCGCCCCGGCTACCGCCCCGAGTACGCCCGCTGCCCGCCCGGGCCCGGGCCCCGTCCCACCCGGCGGGAGGTGTTGCGGTCCTCTGACGCCTGGTGGCAGCCGGTGGCGCGGTTCATGGACCTGCTGGCGGGCCGGTACGGGGCGCGCCATGTCCGGGTGACCGTGTGGTTCGACAACTGACCCCTTGAGGAGCTGCTCGTGATCCGCTGGACCTACGCCTTCATCGACCGCCCCGCCGCGCACGCGGACGCCGCCCGCGCCTTCTGGACGGCGGTGACGGACACGCGGCTTTCCGCGCCGCGCGGCGACGACGGGGAGTTCGCGACGCTGCTGCCGCCTTCCGGCGATGCGTACGTCAAGTTCCAGGCGGTACGGGAGGGGGGCGGCGCGCATCTGGACTTCGCGGTCGAGGACCCGGAGGCGTTCGCGGCGCACGCGGTCGCCGTCGGGGCGCGACGGGTCGCCGTCCACGACGGCTGGACGGTGCTGGCGTCGCCCGCCGGTCTCGCGTTCTGCGCGGTGCCGTGGCACGGCGAGGCGCGCCGCCCCGCGCCGGTCCCCGGCCTGGGCATGCTCGACCAGGTCTGCCTCGACATCCCCGAGCGGCTCTTCGACGCGGAGGCGGCCTTCTGGCCCGCGCTGACGGGCTGGGAGACGGGCCCGGGCGCCCTCCCGGAGTTCCGCTGGCTCCGCCAGCCCCCGGGCCTCCCCCTCCGCATCCTCCTCCAACGCCTGACGTCCCCCACCGACACCCCCGGAGCCCACATCGACCTGGCCTGCGGCACCGACACGGAGGCGATCGCGACGGCCCACGAGAAGCTCGGCGCGACCCGGTCATCCGTCGGCACGCACTGGCTGGTCATGCGAGACCCGTCCAACACCGAGTACTGCCTGACAGCCCGAGACCCCAACACGGGCGCGCGCTAACCGAAGCCCCCGCGGTGACCGGCCCGCCACGCCCGGAGACCCAGAAGCCCGGGAGGCCGGAGGGCCGAGGGCCCGGGCGGCCCGGGCCCCAGGGCGGCCATGTCGGGCCCGGAAGGCCCGAGTCGGCCGGAGCCAGGCGCCCAGAGGCCCAGGAACCCCGGAAGACCAGGGATCGAGGGGTCCGGGAGGCCCGAGGACCCGAACGGCCAGGCCGACTAGACCGGGACCCCCGAGGCCGGTGTCGGCCAGGACCCGGAGACCCAGGGCCGGATGCCCCCGGAGGCAGCAAGGCCTCGAAGGATCTTCGAGGCCAGCACCTGAAAGCCGACCAGCCGCGAGGGCCAGGACGTCGAGGCCGGGGGCCGCGGGCCGCAAGGCCACGAGGCCGCGGGGCCGCGGGGCCGCGGGGCCGCGGGGCTGGGGACCGGGGGCCGGGAAGCCACGAGGCCGAAGGCCGCGAGGCCGCGGGGCTGGGCACCGGGGGCCGGGAAGCCACGGAGCCGAAGGCCGCAAGGCCGGGGGCCGCGAAGCCACGAGACCGAGGGCCGCAAGGCCACAAGGCCGCGGGGCTGGGGACCGGGAAGCCACGAGGCCGAAGGCCGCGAGGCCGCGGAGCCGGGGGCCGGGGGCCGGGGGCCGGGAAGCCACGGAGCCGAAGGCCGCAAGGCCGCAAGGCCGCAAGGCCGCAAGGCTGGGGGCCGCAAGGCCAGGGGCGGCGAAGCCGCAAGGCCGCGAGGCCAGGGGCCGCAGGGCCGCGGAAGGCCCGCTGGGGCGGTGCCCAGAGAAGGCGGGGGCCAGGGCGGCAGCGCACGTGGAGTGCCGAGCCCCAGAATGCCGCCCGCGGGCGCGACGCCCCGCACACGCCCACCCCAGGCGCCGGGGGTGACCCCGGCACACAGCAACGGGTGGCGTGCGGGTGGGGGCAATCCCGCGCCGAAGGCGCGGGCGGCGCCGGACACCGGCGTCACACAGCGCGACGCACGGGCGGAACGGGACCCACCACCCCACCGCAAAGCGCGGCGCCGCGGAGGGGGCGACCCCTAAAGCTCCGCCAGCAGCTCGGCCTTCTTCGCGGAGAACTCCGCGTCCGTGAGAATCCCGTCCCGGTGCAACGCACCAAGGTGCCGGATCCGATCCGCGACCTCCGACGGATCCCGCCGGGGCGACGCGGCGGCCGGCTGCCGAGCCGGCCCAGCCGCCCGCACGGCGGCCAGCACCGACGCCGCGAAGGGCAGCGACTCGTGCACCGACCCGTACCCGAGCCCGAAGACCACCGACGCCGGATCCTGGTCCGCAGGACCGGCCACGTGCCGCGCACCCGCGAGCCCGAGCCGCAGATGACCCGCGAGCCCCTCCGGCGAACGCCATTCGACGCCCTCCAGCTCCGTCACCGCGAAGGTCTGGTCCCCGGCCTTCCACTTCGCGGACGACGCCCCCGTCCAGAACCACCGGAAGGACACGCTCTTGCCGTCGAAGGACGCCTTCGCGTCGTACGCCTTGAAGTGCAGCGGCGCGTCCGGCGCCGTGACGAGGGGCTCGCTGTCGTCCGCCCCGCCGAGCAGGGGCCGTACCTCGTCCGCGTAGTACTCGGCGAGCGTCGCGCGGCTCTCGGGCAGCACGAGCCGCCACGGATCGCAGCTCTCCTTGAGCTGGCCCGCGGCCACGTCGTACAACGGATCAGCTCCCGGCCGCGGCACAAGCCGCAGCACCACCGTCCCCCGCTTCCCCCGGGACATCCCGACACCGCTCAGCGCCTCGAGCGGGATCCGCCGCTCCCCCAGCGCCTGCAGCAGTCTCGGTGTTCGTATGCCCCGTTCGTAGCGGATGAGCACGGAGTCCGCATCGAACTCCCAGGATGCGTGGAGCCCGGACAGCACATCACCCATGCGGCTCATCGTAAAGGCGCGGACCCGTTACGTCCCCCCTCCCTCCTCAATTGCGTGCTACGCGCGTTGAAGGGCGGATCCGGTGGCGATCGCCGCAAAGGTGCGCAGACTGCCCGTCCCCGGCCGGAAATATTCCGTGTGGCCGTGCGCTCCCCCGGCGGGGAAGACCCGGGCGCCGAAGTCGTCGTCGACGGGGTCCGCCCCGTGTCCCAGACCCGCGAGCTCGAAGTGCGGCACGTCCGCGATCCAGTCGCCGGAGGCCCGGGTGGCCCAGATCCGGGCCCGGGTGTGCAGTGCGTCCGCGTCGGAGGCGCGCATTCCGGGGCTGCCGGCCACGGCGATGTCGGTGACGTTGCCGGGCAGGGCGGGCGCGGCCAGTCCGCAGACCACCGAGCCGTACGAATGGCAGATCAGGGCCGTACCGGGATGGCTGGGGAGCGCGGACACGAGCCGGGTGAGGCGGACGGCGCCGGCCTCCGCGGGCAGCCCGGTGGCGGCGTCGACGCCGAGGCCGGCGGGCGCCTCGTAGTCGGCCCAGGCGATGACGGCCACACGCTGCCCCGGGGAGTCGGCCCGTACCTCGTCGTACAGGGAGGCCGCCATGCCGGCGGGGGCGACGTAGCCGGGCTTGTCGTCGTCGGCAAAGCGCTCGAAGTTGCTGAGCTTGGTGTCGACGCCCGGCACCACGACCGCCACACGCTCGGCGCGGGCGAGGTCGCCGCGGACCTCCGCGACCTGGCCCCGGCCGGTCGGGTCGAAGGCCAGCACCTGCCGGTCCGGCTGCCGCAGCGCGGTCAGCACGGCCAGCCGCTTCTCGGTCTGCGTGCGTCCGCGGTCGGTCATCCCGCCGCGGCGCAGCTGCGCCCGCTCCCGGACGAGCTCCTGGCCGATCGCCCGCCGGTTGGCGCGGTAGCGCAGGTCGAGCGGGGCGCCGTCGAGGTTCCCGACGACGAGGGGGAAGCGGGCGGTGATCCGCTCCGCGCGGGCGGGCGGCAGCGCGGCGAACCAGCGGCCTATCGACTCCGGTGCCGCGGACACCGGGGGCAGCCCGGCGCGCTGCCAGGCCGCGAGGGCGGCCTCACGCGGGCCGAGTTCCTGCGGATCGCTGCGGACGGCCGTCCAGCCGACGGTCGCGAAGATGCCGAAGACCACGGCCAGAACGAGGACGGCGCGGCGCACGGTGGGCCCGGGGGCCGGAGAACGGAAGTGAAGGATCACGGAGCCGGTGGGGGTGGGGGACGGGCTGCTGCCCAGTCACCCTAGAAGACTCGGGGGCCGTCCCGGACCGGCCTTGCCTGAGACAAAGGACACTGCTGCCGAACCTTGCGCCCGCGGACCGCTACGGCGCTGCACGGACCCGGACACGCACCGCACGCGCCCGCGCGGGCCCGCTCAGAGCGCGCAGGCCCGCGCCCCCTCAGCGCTACCGCGTCTTACGGATCGACTGCGGATCCAGCGTGACCGGCCGCGCCCCCGGCACCTCCGCGTGCTCTTCCGGCGCCGGGGCGGCGGGGCGCCCCTCACCGAGCCGTGCCGCGAGATCGGCGACCGTCGCGTTGAGGGCGGCGACCTGGTCCGCGAGATCCCGGATCAGCACCTCCTGCACCACCTCGCGCTGGTTCTCCGCCTCGAAGCGGGCGATGAACCAGGCGGCGATGTTGGCGGTGACCAGACCGATGAGGGCGATCCCGGAGATCATCAGCGCTACGGCGATCCACCGGCCGAGCGCCGTCGTCGGGGAGTGGTCGCCGTAACCGACGGTGGTCATCGTCGCGAACGCCCACCAGGCGGCGTCACCGTAGCTGTGGATGTTGGACCCCGCGTGCCCCTTCTCCGCCTCCAGCACGGCGAGGGAGCCGACGCCGAGCAGGCCCAGCAGGGAGCCCCCGACGTAGGTGGTGATCCGCACCTGGGCCACGGCCCGCACCCGCCGGCCGGTGAGCAGGACGGCGGACACCAGCCGCAGCAGGCGGAAGGGCTGGATCAGCGGGAGCAGGACGATCAGCAGGTCCAGCCAGTGCGTACGCAGGAACTTCCGCCGGTTGTCCGTCAGCCCCAGCCGCACCACGTAGTCGAAGGCGAACGCGCCCCACACGGCCCACTCGATCCCCAGACACGTGTGCCGCAGCACCGGCGACGCGCCCTTGGCCAGGATCGGCACGGCGTACGCCACGGCGAACAGCAGTGCCAGCACGAGCATCGGACGGTAGGCGGCGCGCTCCCAGCGTTGCTCACGTGTGAGCGGCCTCATGGCATCGGACGTCATGCCTGCCTCCCCCTCCTGCCGGTACGTCCCCGATGCTAAGGGGCCCGGGGCACGAGCCCCGAGCCCCTCACCGTCGAAGACGTACAGCTCAGCGTGGCGTCACGCGTCGCCGCCCGCCGGACCGGGGTCCGCCGCCGCGACGTCCAGCAGCTGGTACCGGTCGATGGCCGTCTTCAGCACGGCCCGGTCGATCTTCCCGTCCCGGGCGAGCTCGGTGAGCACGGCCACGACGATCGACTCGGCGTCGATGTGGAAGAACCGCCGCGCCGCCCCGCGGGTGTCGGCGAAGCCGAAGCCGTCCGCGCCGAGCGACTGGTAGGTGCCGGGCACCCACCGGGAGATCTGGTCGGGCACGGACCGCATCCAGTCGGAGACCGCGATCTTCGGCCCCTCCGCGTCCGCGAGCTTGCGCGTCACGTACGGCACGCGCTGCTCCTCCTCCGGGTGCAGGAGGTTGTGCCGCTCGACGTCGACGGCCTCGCGCCGCAGCTCGTTCCAGGAGGTGGCCGACCACACGTCCGCCCGTACGCCCCACTCCTCGGCGAGCATCCGCTGCGCGTTGACCGCCCAGGGCACGGCCACGCCGGAGGCGAGGATCTGCGCCGGCACGGTGCCCGCGCTGCCGGCGGAGACGCGGTGCAGGCCCTTGACGATGCCCTCGACGTCGACGTCCGCGGGCTCGGCGGGGTGGACGATGGGCTCGTTGTAGACGGTCAGGTAGTAGAAGACGTCCTCGCCGTGCGGGTGCTCGGGCGAGGAGCCGTACATCCGCCGCAGGCCGTCCTTGACGATGTGCGCGATCTCGTAGCCGTAGGCCGGGTCGTACGCCACGGCTCCCGGGTTCGTCGAGGCGAGCAGCTGCGAGTGGCCGTCGGCGTGCTGCAGACCCTCACCCGTAAGGGTGGTACGGCCGGCAGTCGCTCCGATGACGAAGCCGCGGGAGAGCTGGTCGGCCATCGCCCAGAAGGAGTCACCGGTGCGCTGGAAACCGAACATCGAGTAGAAGACGTACACGGGGATCAGGTGTTCGCCGTGCGTGGCGTACGTCGAGCCGGCCGCGATCAGCGACGAGGTGCAGCCGGCCTCGGTGATGCCGTCGTGCAGCATCTGCCCGGTCGGCGACTCCTTGTACGACAGCAGCAGTTCGCGGTCCACGGACTCGTACGTCTGGCCGAGCGGGTTGTAGATCTTCGCGCTCGGGAAGAACGAGTCCATGCCGAAGGTCCGGTACTCGTCGGGCGCGATCGGCACGAAGCGGTGGCCGATCTCCTTGTCCCGCATCAGGTCCTTCAGCAGCCGGACGAACGCCATGGTCGTGGCGATCTCCTGGGTGCCGGAGCCCTTCCGGACACCCGCGTAGGCCTTGTCGTCGGGCAGGTTCAGCGGCTTGGAGCGCACGACGCGCGTGGGTACGTACCCGCCCAGCGACTTGCGCCGGTCGTGCATGTACTGGATCTCCTCGGAGTCCCGCCCCGGGTGGTAGTACGGCGGGACGCCGCCCTCCAGGTCCTTGTCGGGGATCGGCAGGTGCAGCCGGTCGCGGAACCGCTTCAGGTCCTCGACGGTCAGCTTCTTCATCTGGTGCGTGGCGTTGCGGCCCTCGAAGTTTGGGCCCAGCGTCCAGCCCTTGATGGTCTGGGCGAGGATGACGGTCGGCTGGCCCTTGTGCTCCTGCGCCGCCTTGAACGCCGCGTACACCTTGCGGTGGTCGTGGCCGCCGCGGCCGAGGTGCAGCAGCTGGTCGTCGGTCATGCCCTCGACCATCGAGCGCAGCCGCTGGTCGTCGCCGAAGAAGTGCTCGCGGATGTACGCGCCGGTCTCGGTGGCGTACGTCTGGAACTGGCCGTCCGGCGTCGTGTTCAGCTTGTTGACCAGCACGCCGTCGCGGTCCTGGGCGAGCAGCGGGTCCCAGGTGCGGTCCCAGATGAGCTTGATCACGTTCCAGCCGGCGCCGCGGAACTGCGACTCCAGCTCCTGGATGATCTTGCCGTTGCCGCGCACGGGGCCGTCGAGGCGCTGCAGGTTGCAGTTGACCACGAAGGTCAGGTTGTCCAGGCCCTCGCGGGCGGCGATGGACAGCTGGCCCAGCGACTCCGGCTCGTCCATCTCGCCGTCGCCGAGGAACGCCCACACCTGCGAGCGCGAGGTGTCGGCGATACCGCGGGCCTGGATGTAGCGGTTCATCCGGGCCTGGTAGATCGCGCCCATCGGGCCCAGGCCCATGGAGACGGTCGGGAACTCCCAGAAGTCCGGCATGGAGCGCGGGTGCGGGTAACTGGACAGCCCGTAGGGGGCCTTCGACTTCTCCTGGCGGAAGCCGTCGAGGTTCTTCTCGCTCAGCCGGTCCAGCAGGAAGGCGCGGGCGTAGATGCCCGGGGAGGCGTGCCCCTGGATGAAGACCTGGTCGCCGCCGTCGCCCTCGTCCTTGCCCCGGAAGAAGTGGTTGTAGCCCACGTCGTAGAGGGAGGCGGAGGAGGCGAACGTGGCGATGTGCCCGCCGACGCCGATGCCCGGACGCTGGGCGCGGGAGACCATCACGGCCGCGTTCCACCGGGTGGCGTTCAGGATCTTGCGCTCGATCTCCTCGTTGCCGGGGAAGAACGGCTCGTCCTTGGTGGCGATGGTGTTGACGTAGTCCGTGCTGCGCATCTCCGGCACGGCCACGCGCTTCTCGCGGGCCCGTTCGATGAGGCGCAGCATGAGGTAGCGCGCGCGCTCCCGGCCGCGCTCGTCCACCGCCGCGTCGAGGGAGTCGAGCCACTCCTGCGTCTCTTCGGGGTCGAAGTCGGGCACCTGGCTGGGAAGGCCGCCAATGATGATCGGGTTGCGATCGGATGCGGAAGCCACGCTGTTCCTTCGCTGTTCGTATCGGGGCACTGCCTGCCGTCTGTTCGGTTGTCGCGCGCCTTCCATCGTGTACCGCTGCGGCCGAAACGTCATCTCTACCGTTGGGTAACAGGGGGCCCCGGACTATCTACCCGGGGGTACGCTGGCGCGGGCGCCGGACCCGCGGCGGCAGCGGGTGGGTCGTCCGATTCGCACCCTACCGCCAGGCCCTGCGGGGCAGGGCGGACATCCGTTCGGCAGAGCGGGGGGTCGCGGCCTTGACGACACCCCGGTTCGTGTTCAGGAGGGCGCGCCGCCCATACTCGGACATGCCAGACCACACTTCGTTTGGGCGGGATCCGCCTCGGGGTACTTGCGCGATCCGCCCCGCCCGTGTGGACTACGCCCATCGCCTCGCGCGTACGCGGGGCGCAGGGCAGTCTTGAGGGGCGGGCGACCGCCCCGAGGACTGGCGATGAACACCGAAGAACACTTGAGAAACGAAACTGAAGCAGGAGGCAATCCGTGAGCGCGACCGCGGACCACGCGGAGACGAACCTGGCCGTACGGCTGGGTTTCCAGACCGGAATGGTGGTCCAGGAGATCGGCTACGACGAGGACACCGACCATGAGCTCCGCGATCTGATCGAGGAGACCATCGGGTCGGAACTGGTCGACGAGGACTACGACGACGTGGCCGATGCCGTGGTGCTCTGGTTCCGCGACGACGACGGCGACCTGACGGATGCGCTGGTGGACGCCACCACGTACATCGACGAGGGTGGCGCGGTCCTGCTGCTGACGCCGAAGACCGGCCGGGACGGGTACGTCGAGCCCAGCGACATCAACGACGCGGCGACGACGGCGGGCCTGTCGCAGACCAAGAGCATCAACGCGGGCAAGGACTGGAGCGGCAGCCGCCTCCTGACGCCGAAGGCGGCGAAGTCGGGCGGCAAGCGCTAGCCGCTCCGCTCCGGGGCCCCGCGCTCACGGGGCGGCGGCCGACAGCATCGCGGCGGCGAGGAGAGGGGCGGCCAGGGTTGCAATGAGCCTGACAATCGTGCTTCTGAAGGGTCTGGTGCGGTCCACG
>NZ_JBFAXR010000174.1:0-14497 GCF_040680895.1 Streptomyces sp. NPDC051940
GCTGACGACGCAGATCGCCGACTCCCTGATGCGGATCCTCGACGCCCGCGGCGCGATCGTCGTGGTCGAGGCGGAGCACATGTGCATGTCGGTGCTCGGGCAGGAAGGACACCTTGGGATCGAGGCGCAGCCGGTCGCGTATCGCCGCGTCGAGGAGATCGCGGCTCGCGCTCGGCGTCGACGAACCCGAGTCGAACCGGGGCAGCCAGCCGGCCGGGCCGCGCACGAGCAGGTCCCCGGGTATCCCGACCCGCACCGCCCCGGCGCGCGTCAGGTCCTCGCCGATACCGGGGAACAGCCGCTCCAGGCCCTCCAGGACGGCCGGCGTCAGGGGGTGCGGGTACCGCGCCTGCGGCACCCCGCGGCGCCGGCCGGGGCCGCGCGGCACGGGGTCCCGCTCGATCACGGTCACCCGGTCCATGAGACCGGACAGCGCCCGCGCCGCGGTGAGGCCGGCGAAGCTGGAGCCGATGACGACGGCGTGTCCGTGGCCGCCGCCCGCGCCACCACGTGCGTCCCTGCTCATCCCTGCCGCCCTTCCCGAGAGGTGTGCGTGCGCCGTACCGCTCCAGGTCGTGTCCTACGGGGCGGGGCGCCCGCTTCCCCTACTAAGACGGAAAGGCGCGGTCATGTGTGACATCGGGAGGCCGAACGGGACGAGCGGGGAGTCGCGGGTGACGAGGGGCGAAGACGGCTCAGCGCTCGGACAGCGGCGCCGGGGCCTGCTGGATCACCCAGCCGTTGCCGTCCGGGTCGTTGAAGAAGGCGAAGGCGTTCCACGTGTCGCCCGGGCCCGGCTCCCAGCCGGACTCGCCGACGTGCTGGACCTCCGAGATGTCCACGCCCCGCCCGACGAGTTCCGCGCGCGCCGCGGCGATGTCGGTCACGCACAGCTGCAGTCCCTGCAGTGAGCCCGGGACCATCTCGTCGATGCCGGGCGCGGACGGCAGCCCCACGCTGATGGCGATCGAGCAGCGCGAGCCGGGCGGGGTGATCTGGATCAACCGGGCGCCGGGGGCCACCTCCTGGTCGAGGTCGACCTTGAAACCGCACCTCTCCGCGTAGAACTCCTTGGCGCGGTCCAGGTCCGACACGGGGACAACGACGACCTCGAGGGTGTACTCCATGTACGTTCGCCTCCTGGGTTTCTTCGATGGTGCCCGGCTCGCGCCGGGAGCGCAGCGCGGGCGACGGCCCGGTCAGCCGGGCAGTCGGGGCATGAGATCCAGCAGTCCGGTCAGCGAGGTGAGGGCGGGCACGCCCTCCGGGACGACACCGTCGCGGATCAGGGCGCGCCCCTGGTAACCGAGGGCGACGGCCGCTGCCACCAGCGCCGGATCGTCGTCGACGAACAGGCACTGCGCGGGGGCCAGGCCCAGCGCGCCGCTGGCGTGGTGGTACATCCGCGGGTCCGGCTTGGTGCAGCCGATCACGGCGGAGATCGCGTACGCCTCGACGTAGCGCCCGATGCCCAGCTCGGCGTGCAGGGCGGGCAGCTCGGGCCAGGCGTCCGAGACGACCGCGATGCGGATGCCGCGCCTCGCCAGCTCGTCCAGCGTGGGGACGACGTCCTCGTAGACCTCCAGGAGCGTGTGCGCGGGTACCTCCCGCCGCAGCTCGGCCAGCAGTACCGGCGTCGCGTCCACGCCGAGGTGCCGGAGCAGGACGCGGTGGTAGTCGTCCGGCGCGGGAGTCGAGGACGAGGCGCCGAGGAAGCGGTCCCCGGCGGCGACGGCCCGCGCGAACTGCTCGGCGCTGACGCCCGGATGCCGCGCGAGCACGGTCTCCTCGAAGTCCGCCCGCGGGTTCCACCGCCCGCCGACGGGCCGGATCAGCACCCCGCCGGAGTCGAGCAGCACGGCGCGCGGCCCTGTCCGCTCCGCCTCAGCCCGGGTCGTCACCCGTACATACTGCAGCAATCGGCTCCGGTGCCCGGTCGGTAAGCAAGATGTTGCCGTCCCAGGTGGCCAGGAGGAGCCTGAGAGGTGACCGCACCAGGTCTCTCCGCGCGCGGCGCGCGACCGCGCCGATCATGGTGTGTGAGGAGTGTGAGCGGGATGCGAGTCATGCTGAGAGCACATCTCGACACGCAGCTCTCGAACGAGGCGATCAAGAACGGCACGTTGCCGAAGGTCATGGAGGAGACGATGGCACGCCTCCAGCCCGAGGCGGCCTACTTCGGCCCCAGCGAGGGCGGGCGGTGCTGCACGCTCATCTTCGACATGCAGGACAGCTCGCAGATGCCCAGCATCGCGGAGCCGTTCTTCGAGCAGTTCGGCGCGAGGATCGAGCTCCATCCCGTGATGAACGCGGACGACCTGCGGAAGGGCCTCGCCGCCCTGCAGTGAGCGTTCGCGAACCGGACTGTCGGGCCGCCGGCGGCGGGGCTTCCCCCGGAGCGTCCCACGGGTTATCGTCGCTTCCATAAAAACTTGCACTGCTAGTTTTAGGAACGCCCCGTGAACCTGGAGCTCTCCGAGGAGCAGGCCGCCGTCCGCCGGCTGGCCGCGGACTTCACCGCCCGTGAGATCGCGCCGTACACCCGGGCCTGGGACCGGGCCGAGCAGGTCGACCCCGGCATCGTGAAGAAGCTGGGCGAGGTCGGCTTCCTGGGGCTGACCGTGCCGGAGGAGTACGGCGGATCGGGCGGGGACCATCTGTCGTACGCCCTGGTGCTCGAGGAGCTGGGCCGCGGCGACTCGGCGGTGCGGGGCCTGGTGTCCGTATCGCTCGGACTGGTGGCCAAGAGCATCGCGCACTGGGGCGAGGAGGAGCACCGGCGCCGCTGGCTGCCGGGTCTGACGAGCGGCGAGCTGCTGGGCTGCTTCGCCCTCACCGAGCCGGGTACCGGATCGGACGCCGGGAACCTCGTCACGCGCGCCGAGCGCGACGGCGGGGACTTCGTGCTCACCGGCACCAAGATGTTCATCACGAACGGCACCTGGGCCGACGTGGCGCTGGTCTTCGCCCGTACCGGCGAGGCGGGACCGAAGGGCGTCAGCGCGTTCCTGGTGCCCACCGACACGCCCGGCCTGACCCGTACGACGGTGCACGGCAAACTGGGGCTGCGCGGACAGCCCACCGCGGAGCTGGTCCTCGACGGCGTGCGCGTGCCGGCGTCGGCGATGCTCGGGCCCGAGGGCAAGGGCTTCAACGTGGCCATGTCGGCCCTGGCCAAGGGGCGGATGTCGGTGGCCGCCGGCTGCGTCGGCATCATCCAGGCCGCGCTGGACGCCGCCGTGGAGTACGCCACGCAGCGCGAGCAGTTCGGGAAGACGATCGCCCGGCACCAGCTGGTGCAGGAGATGCTGGCCGACATCAGGGTCGAACTGGACGCCGCCCGGCTGCTCGTGTGGCGGGTGGCCGACCTCATCGACCAGGGTCTGCCGTTCCGCACCGAGTCCTCGGTGGCCAAGCTGTACGCGTCGGAGGCGGCGGTCAGGGCCGCCAACACCGCGCTGCAGGTCCTCGGCGGGTACGGGTTCATCGACGAGTACCCGGTCGGCAAGCTGGTGCGCGACGCGCGGGTGATGACCCTGTACGAGGGCACCAGCCAGATCCAGAAACTGCTCATCGGGCGCGACCTCACCGGGGTCAGCGCCTTCTGACCCGGTCACCACCCACCGACCGGCGTCACCCCTTCCCGACCGCCTCTTCGAACCCTCCTTGGAGCCGTGATCGTGCGTCCCGTCTACTTCGCCGCCGCCCAGCGCACCCCGATCGGGCGGCTGCGCGGCGCCCTGTCGTCCGTCCGCCCCGACGATCTTGCCGCCACCGCGGTACGGGCCGTCCTGGACGCCGTACCCGACCTCGACCCGGCGCGGATCGACGACGTGTACTGGGGCGCCGCCAACCAGTCCGGCGAGGACAACCGCAACGTCGCGCGGATGGCGGTGCTGCTGGCCGGGCTGCCGGACACCGTCCCCGGCGCCACGCTGAACCGGCTATGCGCCTCCGGCCTGGAGGCGGTCACCGCCGCCGCCCGCACCATCGCCGCCGGTGAGGCCGACGTGGTGCTCGCGGGCGGCTCGGAGTCGATGAGCCGCGCGCCGTTCGTACTCCCCCGGCCGGACCAGGCGCTGCCGCACCAGCAGGAGATCTTCGACACCAAGCTCGGCTGGCGGATGACCAACCCGCGGATGAAGGAGCTCCACGGGGTGCTGTCGATGGGCGAGACGGCCGAGGAGGTCGCGGCCCGGTACGGGGTGGACCGTGCGGACCAGGACGCGTTCGCGCTGCGCAGCCACCAACTGGCGGCCGCGGCGCGCAAGGACGGGCTGTTCGACGCCGAGATCGTGCCCGTCACGCTGGCCGACGGCACGGTGGTGACGCAGGACGAGTCGATCCGGCCGGACACCACGGCCGAGAAGCTCGCCGCGCTCAAGCCGGTGTTCCGCAAGGACGGTTCGGTCACCGCGGGCAACGCCTCGCCGATGAACGACGGCGCCGCCGCGCTGCTGCTGGTCTCCGAGGAGGCGCTGACGGACCTCGGCCTCACCCCGCTCGGCCGCTACGCCGCCGGGGGCAGCGCGGGCGTCCACCCCGACGTGATGGGCATCGGACCGGTACCGGCGGTCCGGCGGGTGCTGCGGCGTACCGGCCGCACGCTCGACGACGTGGACACCGCCGAGTTCAACGAGGCCTTCGCGGCCCAGGCCCTGGCCTCCGTACGCGAGCTGGGCATCGACCCGCAGCGCGTCAACCCGCAGGGCGGCGCGATCGCCCTGGGCCACCCGCTGGGCTGCTCGGGCGCCCGCATCCTCACCACGCTGCTGCACCGCATGAGCCGCACGGACACGCGCCGGGGCCTGGCGACGATGTGCGTGGGGGTCGGGCAGGGCACGGCGGTGCTGGTGGAGCGCGACTGAGGACGCGCCCCGCAGGAGGCGCCGCGGCTGCGGTACGCGGCCCGCAGGGCGCCACCCCTCAGCGGCGGCGCCGTGCCAGCGCTCGGGCCAGCGCGACACCCAAGAGCAGACCGGCCAGGGGGAGTACGGCGGAGGTCCACGGGTCGCGGACGGGCCGGTAGACGGCGCGGCCGCCCGCGATCTCGACGAAGCCGAGCGGGCGGGCCATGGCGCCCCCTCCTCCGCCGCCGCCGTCGCCGGTCTTGGCGCTGCCGGTCTCGCGGCCGGTGCCGCCGCCGAAGCCGAAGCCGATCCGGGCGACGGGGATGACGGTGACGTCGCCGTGCGTGACGGGTTCGCCGTACACGGCGGTCACGGAGGCATGGCCGCCGAGGCGCTGCGCCAGCCGGTCGAGCAGGGCCGCGGCGGCGTGCGCGGCCGGGGCCTGCGGCGCTTCGGGCGAACGGGTGGTGTCCGGGGCCGGGGCGGCCTCGTCGGGCGGGGTGTCGTCAGGGACTGCGGGTACGGGCGAGGGGGTCATGGTCCGGCTTCCGGGTCGGCGGTCGGCAGCGCCGTACCCAGGACGTGGAACGAGGCCGGGAACGGCATCCTGGTCTCAGGGAAGACCAGCCGCTCCACGTCGGCAACGCGGAGGCCGGCCGCTCGCATCGCGCCGAGGGTGTCGCGGCCGGTGTGGCAGCCGCCGGCGAGCAGCGGCCACACCGTGGCGTCGGCCACCCGCTGCACCCTGCGCATCCGGGCGGTGGGCGCCTGGACGTGCTCGAAGAAGCGCAGCCGCCCCTCGGGGCGCAGGACCCGGCGGATCTCGCGTAGCGCCGCCGCCTGGTCGGCCACCGAGCACAGGGTGAGGCAGACGACGACGGCGTCGGCCGAGCCGTCCGCGGCGGGCAGGCGCTCCGCGACACCGTCGACCACATCGACGGGTACAGGCGCGGCTGCCGCCGCCTGCCGGGCCAGCGCGCGCAGCCGGGGTTCCGGTTCGACGGCGACCACCCGGGTGACGGCCGCCGGGTAGTGCGGGAAGTTCAGCCCGTTGCCGGCGCCGATCTCCAGCACCTCGCCGGACAGCCCCGCCAGCAGCCGCCGCCGCATCCCGGCCGCGCCGGCCCGGTCCAGCGCGGGCCCGGCGACCCGGGCGTAGAAGCGGGAGAACACCGGCCGGCTCTTCGTCCGTGGCGTCACGGGCCACCGCCTTCCCTGTTGCGGACAAGGAGACCGTACACGCGACAGGAGGCCCGCCCGGCGGGGCGACCGGGCCCCCAACGTCCAGGAGACGTCCCCGGGTTGACGTAACACGGTACCGAATCACCCCACACCCCTCATCAGTTTCCCCTCTCCCGGGACAAAGTCTGTTTCTCTACGGTCGTAGATATTGGCGACCCGGCGAAAGTGTCCTAGTCTCCACCGCGCCGTAGTTACCCGTGACACACGCCGCGAGTGGGGGCCGTATGTTCCGAAAGCTCAGCACGGTGTTGGCAGGGGTGGTCGTTGCGGCGCTGATGGGAGCGCCCGCCGTGTCGGCGGGGCCCTCCGCGAGCGCCGCAGCAGTGCCACCGGATACGGAGTTCGAGAAGGTCGTGCTGAACGACCGGCCCGGCGAGCCGATGGACCTCGCCGTGCTGCCGGACAAGCGCGTGCTGCACGTCACCCGCAAGGGGCAGGTGTGGCTGCACGACCCGGCCACCGGGGTGAACTCCCTGGCGGCGAAGATGGACCTCTACCAGCACGACGAGGAGGGCCTGCAGAACATAGCCCTGGATCCGAACTTCCGGTCCAACCAGTGGGTGTACATGTACTACTCACCCAAACTGAACACGCCCGTCGACAACCCGGTGACGCCCGTGAACGAGGGCGACGCGCCCTTCACCGGCACCCAGGCCGACTGGGACCTCTACAAGGGCCATCTGCAGCTGTCGCGCTTCAAGTGGCGGGGCGACCACATCGACCTGCGCACCGAGCAGAAGATCATGCAGGTGCCCGTCGACCGCGGCATCTGCTGCCACGTGGGCGGTGACATCGCCTTCGACTCCAAGGGACTGCTGTACCTGACGACCGGTGACGACACCAACCCGTTCCAGTCCGACGGCTACAACCCCATCGACGAACGCGCCGACCGCAACCCGGCGTTCGACGCCCAGCGCACCGCGGCGAACACCAACGACCTGCGCGGCAAGGTCCTGCGCATCCGGGTGAACTCCAACGGGTCGTACTCCATACCCGACGGGAACCTCTTCCGCCCGGGCACCGCCAAGACCCGTCCAGAGATCTACGCGATGGGCTTCCGCAACCCGTTCCGGATGGAGATCAACCGCCGGACGGACGAGGTGTACGTCGCGGACTACTCCCCCGACGCCCGCTCCGCCAACCCGCTGCGCGGCCCGTCCGGCCAGGGCAAGTGGGTGGTCGCCAAGCCCGCCAACTACGGCTGGCCGTACTGCGCCACCGACAAGCTGCCCTACGTCGACTACGACTTCGCCACCGGCGCCTCCGGGCAGTCGTTCGACTGCGCGGCCCCGGTCAACGAGTCGCCGCACAACACGGGCCTGCGCGAGCTGCCGAAGGTCGCCACGCCCGAGGTCTGGTACTCCTACGGAGCCTCCGCGGAGTTCCCGGGGCTCGGCACCGGCGGCATCGGGCCGATGGCGGGACCGGCGTACGACTTCGACGCGAAGGTCGCCTCCCGTGAAGGTTCGGTCGCCTGGCCGGCCTCCTTCGACGGCCTCCCGATCTTCCACGAGTGGTCGCGCGACTACGCCAAGCTGTTCGGGCGCGACGCCTCCGGCGCCGTCACCTCGATCACGCCGCTGCTGCCCTCGCTCGCCACGCCGGCCTTCGACAACCCGATGGACATGGAGTTCGGGCCGGACGGCGCGCTGTACGTGCTGGAGTACGGCGACGGCTTCTTCTCGGAGAACCCCGACGCCAAGCTCTCCCGGGTCGACTACATCGGCCCCGGCGGCAACCACGCGCCGAAGGTGAAGGTCGCCGCCACGCCCAGCAAGGGGCTGGCTCCGCTCACGGTGCAGTTCTCCAGCGCCGGCACCACGGACCCGGACGGGGACGCGGTCAGCTACGCCTGGGACCTCGACGGTGACGGCGACACCGACTCCACCGCCGCCAACCCGTCGTACACCTACACGGCGGACGGCTCGTTCCGGGCCACTCTCAACGTGACCGACGAGCACGGGCGTTCCGCGGCGCAGTACACCGACGTGCTGGTGGGCAACCAGCCACCGGTGGTGTCGCTGGTGAAGCCGGTGTCCAGCCAGGCGTTCCACTTCGGTGACGCGGTCGCGTTCGAGGTGAAGGTGACGGACGAGGACCCGGTCGACTGCTCCAAGGTCCTGGTCCACTACCTGGTCGGCCATGACACGCACGGCCACGAGCAGACCACGGCCACCGGCTGCACGGGCACCATCCAGACCACGCCGATCGGCGGCCACGATCCGGCGGACGGCAACATCACCGCCGTGTTCGTGGCCGAGTACACCGACGCGGGCGGTCTGAGCGGCATGGCGCAGGTGGTGCTGCGGCCTACCGCGTGAGAGTGCACGGGAGCAGATGAGAACAGTCGCGACGTCCCCGGGCCGGCGGGCCCGGGGACGTCGCGGTGTGTGCGGCCGGTCAGTAGTCCGCGGGCTGTTCGGGAGCGGGCTGCAGGTCCTGGGCGTCCGGCGTGTCGGGCGTGTTCGGCTTGTCCAGCGCATCCGGGGCCTGGGGGACGGTCCCGGCGGGCACGTCCGGCTGGGCGTTGAGCGGCTCCGGGACGTCGGTGGGCAGGTCGGGTACGTCCGTGGGGATGTCCGGTGCCGCGGTGGGCACGTCCGGCTCCGCGGTCGGCGGCGGCTCCGGCGTGGGCGTCGGGCTCTCCACCGGCGGGAGCGTCACCGTCACCGGGTCGGAGGCGTCGGAGGCGGCCCCGGTCGGACCCAGCGCCCGCACCGTGAACGTGTAGTCCTGGCCCGGCTCCAGCCCCTCGATGTCCGCGCTGGTCGTCGTGCCGCCCGTGGTCTGCACGGGGCCGGGGACGCCCTTCTGGTGCACCTCGTACCCGTCGACCTGATCGGGGTCCTCGGCCGGGTCCCAGGTCAGCCGGATGCTCTGCGGTCCGCTCGCCTCGCCCTCGAGGCCCGTGGGCGCGTCCGGGGTGGCCGTGGGGGACGGCGTCGGGGACGGGCTGTGCGACGGACTGTGCGACGGGCTCGGTGTCGGCGAGTGCGGGTCCGGGTGCGGGGGCTTGGGGACGACGCGGTCGTGCGGCTTGTCGCGGTGGGTGAGCGGGCGCTCGATCCAGATGTTCGTGGTCACGTCGATGATCACGATGTTGTTGATGACCGTGGTCGACGGCTTGACGACGACGGTGCGCTGCGGCTGGTAGCCGCTCCACGCCTTGCCCTTGTAGACGGCGCCCGTGCTCACCTTCCCGGACTGCGTCAGCGGGTTGCCGCAGGCGCAGCGCACGCGCGGGAAGCCGTGGTGGTCGACGAGGACGGCGGTGCCCGCCTGCAGCACCGACTGGAAGCCGGTGACCTTGCCGTCGGTGAAACCGTGGTTGGTCACCCGGGTGTCGGCGCGCAGCACCACGGTGGTCAGGGAGCGCAGGAACACCGGGACCTGGCCCGGCTGGATCTTCTGGACCTCGGCGAACGCGGCCCGCTTGGCCGGGTTCACGGCGAAGAACCGGATCTGCTTCTCGACGTCGCAGTTGGTGACGTTGCGCGTGCCGCCGTACAGCCCGGCGGTCGAGCCGCTCATCACCCGGGGCTGCGGCGTCTGCTCCGGCGGGGAGGCGGTCGCCGACGGCGGGGTGGAGGAGCCCGGGGTCTGCTTGGCCGTGGACTGCGTCCACGGGTCGGGGCCGGCGTCGGCCACCGGCTGCAGATACAACTGGCCCGCGCCCTTCGATCTGCTGTCCGCCGAGCTCACACCGCAGGCCGCCGCGGCGACGCAGACCACGAGGGCGAGCGCCGGCGCCCGGGATATGTGGACGGGGGAACGCGACGGGCGGAAACGGGCCACGGGACAACCTCCGGCATGGAGACGGGCTTTTACCCCAATTGTCCGAATGGGTGAACGGGGTTACGCAAGCCGGGCGCCGCCGTCAGGGTGGAGGCGGCGGACAATTGCGTTGCACGCCCGCCCGGCCGCACCCGAGAGTGGGCCGTATGAGTGCCCGTGTGCGCCCGGCGGCCGTCGAGGACGCGCCCGCCATCCGCGATCTGCTGAACGTGATCGACATCGCCGAGATCGGCCGCGCCGAGACCGACCTGGCCTATGTGAAGAACGATCTGGAGCATCCCGACGCCGACCTCCCGCACAACTCCTGGCTGGCCTTCGAGGACGGCCGGCTGGTGGCGTACGGGCTGCTGTGGGACGACTCCAAGGACGAGCGCATCGACATCGACCACTACGTGCTGCCCGGCCGTCCCGGGACGGCCGTGGCGCTGTTCGAGCTGATGGAGGCGCGCGCGGCCGAGGTCGCGGCGGGCAACGGCGCGGCCCGGGCCGTGGTGCATCTGCAGCTCAACGTGCGTCCGACCCTGGACACGGAGCTGCTCCGCGCCCGCGGCTGGGAGGTCGTCCGGCGCTACCACGTGCTGACCAGGGCAGTCTCTCCCGCCGGCGACCCGCTGCCCGAGCCCGCCCCCGGCGTGCGGGTCCGCGACTGCGCCGCGCGGGAGGACCGGCGGATCCTGCACGGGCTGTCGCAGCGCGCCATGGCGCAGCACTTCGACTTCCAGCCCACGCCGTACGACAAGTGGCTCGAGGACCCGGCCGTGGCCTCGCTGGACTGGTCGCTGTGCTGGATCGCCTCGGTGGACGGCCGCGACGCGGGCGTGCTGCTGGGGCGCGACGACCGGGAGGCGATGGGCTGGGTGAGCACCCTGGCGGTCCTCGACGGCGCGCGCGGCCGGGGGCTCGGCGGCTTCCTGCTGCGCCGGGCGTTCGCGGAGTTCGCGGCCCGGGGCCGGGACACCGTCGGGCTCGGGGTCGACACCCGCAACGCCAGCGGGGCGCTCGGGCTGTACGAGCGGCACGGGATGGGTCTGCACTACGCGGTGGACACCTGGGAGGTGACCGTCCCGGTCACGGCCACAGCCCGGTGAGCCGCACCGCCTCCTCGGCGGTGCGCGCCCGGACGACGCCGGGCAGCGGCTTGCCGTCCTCGTCCGTGACGCTCCAGCCCCGGCCCAGCTGCACGACGGGGACGGTGGCGCGGCGGGCGGCCATGGCCAGCTCGGTCAGCGTGCCCCAGGAGCCGCCGATGACGATGACGGCGTCACCGCTGTTGACGATGACGGAGTTGCGGGCCTGTCCGAGGCCGGTGGCGATGGCCACCGACAGGTCGGGTCCGCCGCCGTTCCTGTCGCCGCCGGAGAGCACCCCGACGACCAGTCCGTCCCGGGAGCGGGCGCCGGCCGCCACGGCGGCCATCACGCCGCCGTAACCGCCGCAGATCACCACTGCGCCGCGAACGGCCAGCAGCCGGCCCACCTCGTAGGCGAGCATCCGCAGCTCGTCGCCGCACTGGGCCGGGCCGCAGACCGACACCTGGACCGCCATGGGGCACCTCCCGGTGGGCGAGGGTGGTCATCCCAGATGTACCACCGGGACGCGGGCGCCGCTGGCGGCTGCGGGACAATGGTCCGGCCCGCCCCGTACCCGAAGGACAAGGACCTCTGTGCGCCAGGACCTCCAGGCCGACTGCGGCAGCTGCTTCGGCCTGTGCTGCGTGGCCCTGCCGTTCGCCGCGTCGCGCGACTTCGCGGCGGACAAGGCGGCCGGCGAGCCGTGCGGCAATCTGCGCGGCGACTTCACCTGCGGGATCCACGCGCGGCTGCGCGAGTCCGGCTACCCGGGGTGCACGGTCTTCGACTGCTTCGGCGCCGGCCAGAAGGTCTCGCAGCGGACGTTCGGCGGCACGAGCTGGCGCGAGGCGCCGGGGACGGCGCGGGAGATGTTCGCCGTGTTCCCCGTGATGCGGCAGCTGCACGAGCTGCTGTGGTACGTCGAGGAGGCCCTGACGCTGCCCGCCGCGCGCCCCGTGCACGGCGAGCTGCGCCGGATGCTGGCCGGCCTCGAGGGCCTGACGGACAGCGCCGCGGACGCGCTGGCGAAGGTGGACGTGCCCGCGGTGCGGGCGGAGGCCGCCGCGCTGCTGGCCCGGGCGAGCGAGCTCGCCCGGGCGGCCGCGGTCCCCGGCGTGCGCCGCGACCACCGGGGCGCCGACCTGATGGGCCGCCGGCTGCGCGGCGCGGACCTGCGCGGCGCGAGCCTGCGCGGCGCGCTGCTCGTCGCGGCGGACCTGCGCGGCGCGGACCTGCGCTCGGCCGACGTGACCGGCGCGGACCTGCGCGACGCGCAGCTGGCCGGGGCGGACCTGACGGGCTGCCTGTTCCTCACCCAGTCCCAGCTGAACGCGGCCCGCGGCGACGCGACGACGCGGCTTCCGGCGGGGCTGGGACGTCCGGGGCACTGGGCCCAGGGTTCCTGATTCCCGGGCCTGGCGTCCGGCGGCCACCGGGGCGACCCGGAGTGGGCCACCCGCACCGACGGGCTGCGTACGAGCAGAACCCTTTGCGATGCTGTGGGCGTGGAGTACGTGTCCAGAGTGCCGCGGCCGCCGCTGGACGGGCTGATCGACGACCTCTACTACCTGGAGGGTGCGCCGCCGTACGCCCGTCTGCTGCTGCCGCCGATGCCGGCGGCGTTGCTCATCGTCAACCTCGGGCCACCGTTCCGCGTCCGCGCCGGCACCGACATCGAGACGGCCGAGTACGCCGACGGCTGCGTGGTCACCATGCCCACCCGCGCCTTCGAGTTCGGCTATCCGCCGGGGACCCGGTCGGTCGGCGTGCACTTCAAGCCCTGGGGCCCGGCGCCGTTCCTGCCGATGCCCGCGGTCGAGCTGTGCGACCGGCCGGTGACGGTGGAGCAGGTCTGGGGCCGGCCCGCCGTCGCCGGGCTGCGGGACCGGCTGGCCGCGGCGGCCGGGCCGTACGAGATGCTGACGCTGCTCGAGGAGGAGCTGATGCGACGGCTGCGCGAGACCGCCGGTCTGGGACTGGTCCGCCATACGAGCAGCGTCATGGCGGCGGCCGGCGGGGCGGTGGCGATCGGCGACCTGAGCGTGGCGGCCGGTGTCAGCAGCACTCATCTGGCGCAGCGGTTCAAGGAGCTCATCGGCGTCACGCCGAAGCGGCTGGCCCGTGCCTACCGCTTCACTCGCACCGTGTTCGCGATCAACCCCGCCGGACCGGTCGACTGGGCCGAACTCGCCGATGGCGCGGGCTACTTCGACCAGGCCCACTTCGGCCACGAGTTCCGGGCGTTCACCGGGATGACGCCGACCCGGTACCTCGACGTCCGGCGGCGGTTCCTGCGCGAACATCCCGGCCATGTGCTGGACGGCTGGCCGCTGCCGGCCGATTGATTTCTTACAAGAGCGACAGCTCACGAGGGGCTAATTTGGGGGCACCCCGAACCAGAGGAGAGTCCCGTGGGCAAGGTGGTCATGTACAGCTCGGTGTCGGTGGACGGCTTCGTCGCGGACGAGAACGACCAGCCCGGGCCGCTTTTCGACTGGTTGACCGGCGGTGACGTCCCGTTGGACGGGAGCGGCGTGCTGAAGGTGACGCAGACGTCCTACGACTACATCCGGCCGTACTGGGACCAGATCGGGGTCACGATCGCCGGCCGCCACGTCTTCGACCTGACGGACGGCTGGGACGGGAAGCCGCCGAGCGGGATCGACCACGTGGTCGTCGTGACGCACCGGCCGGAGCCCGAGGGCTGGGACCCCGGGGCGCCGTTCCACTTCGTCGACGGCGTCGAGGCGGCCATGGCCAAGGCGCAGGAGCTTGCGGGTGACCGCGTCGTCGAGGTCGCCGCCGGCGACGTCGGCGGCCAGATGCTCGCCGCGGGCCTGGTCGACGAGGTGCGCATGGACGTCGCACCCGTCGTGTTCGGGTCCGGCAAGCGCTACTTCGGGTCGGTCCACGCGCAGCACCTGCTGGAGGATCCCGACGTGGTGATCCAGGGCAACCGGGTGCTTCACCTGCGCTATCAGGTACGCCGTTGACCGAGCCGGTTAGCCTCTGATCATGCCGAGCTTCGAGATCACACCGATAGGCACGGTCCACAACGACCGGACCGACGTCCAGAACTCCGACAACTGGGGGGCCGTCCGCAGCACGATCACCGTCGACGAGCGCTTCGGCGAGGCGGCCCTGCAGGGACTTGAGGGCTTCTCCCACGTGGAGGTCCTCTTCGTCTTCGACCAGCTCCCGGAGCGCGACGACTACCGCGAGCCCCGCCCGTACCGCGGCCGCTCCGACCTCCCGCCCATGGGCGTCTTCGCCGACCGCGGGCCCCGCCGGCCGAACCGCATCGGGGTGACGTGCTGTGCCATCGAGTCGGTGAACGGCCGCGACCTGACGGTGGTGGGACTCGACGCGGTCTCGGGCACTCCGGTCGTCGATCTGAAGCCGGCGATGGCGGAGTTCCACCCGGCGGACATCAAGCAGCCGCAGTGGGTCGCCGATCTGATGTCGGAGTACTTCCTGCCGTGACGCGGGCCGGTCCGCACGCCCCGCGACGGGCGACGGCCAGCGGATCCGGCTGCGCGG
>NZ_JBFAXR010000175.1:0-14434 GCF_040680895.1 Streptomyces sp. NPDC051940
CGGGCTGGGACCGGCGGATCGCCGGCGGGCTCAGCTTTCTGCGGCGGCGGCTGACCGGGGCCGCAACTCCGTACCGCCGGGCGGTTACGCCCCGGCGGCCTTGCGCCGGCGCGCGGTGAGGAGCAGGCCGGCGCCCAGCGCCACGGTCAGCGAGCCGCCCGCGACGAGCCACGTCGTACCGCCGCTGCCGCCCGTCTCGGCCAGGTCGCCGTCCGGACCCGTACCGTCGTCGGTGGCCTTGAAGTACAGCCGGGCGGCGTTGTTGATCCGGCTCGCGGTGAAGTCCTCGGCCTCGGCCGCCGCCACGACACCGGCGTAGCTGTCGTCGACGTCCAGCTGCAGCGCGACCCGGAAGGTGAACTTCACCTCCGCGCCCGGCTCGAGGGCCGCCTTCTTCGAGCAGCCGTAGGTCCAGTTCGTCTCCGGGTGGTCGGTGTCCAGCGGGTACGCGGCCAGGTTCTCGGGGCCCGCGTGCTCCTTCGTACAGCCCTTCGGGGCCGAGACGACCTCGACGTTGGCCGGGAACACCGCCCAGATCCGGATACCGGGACCGCCGTCGGCGTTCGTCGCGGGGAGGGTGGTGGTGCCCGAGTTGCGGACCCGGAAGACGGCGTTCGTCTCCGCGCCGACCCGCGTGTTCACCGTCCCGCCGACGGCCGCGATGTCGGTGACGTTCCCGGTGGTGAGGACCGTGGAGTTGAGGTTGTTGTACTCGTCGATGTCCAGCGGCTGCTCGGCGTCGAGGGTGTTCGGCGCCTCGACGTCCGGCACCAGCGCGAGCGGGGCGCCCGTGCCGGGCTCGCCCTCCGGGTCGCCCACCCAGTCGGAGCCGATGACGGCGTCGCCGTACTGGAGGACGTCGCCGTGGCCGCCCTCGGGGACCGACAGCGTGACCGGCTCGTCGAGCACGTACGTCTGGCCCGGCTTGACCACGGTGTCCGGGAAGGTGCAGAAGGCCCCCCGCTGAGCCCCGTCGTACGACTCGTACACGCAGTTGCTGTGGTTGCCGAGGACGGCGACGTTGCCCAGCCCGCCGCGGATGAAGACCTCGACGCCCGCGGCGTCCTTCGTGCCGAGGTTGGTCACCTCGAGCCGGACCGGCGTCTGCGTGCCGGGCGCGACCTTCATCTCCTGGCCCAGGTCGTTGATCGCGAGGTCGGCGCCGTCGCCCACGGTCACGCCGACCTCGGCCGAACCGGACCCGGCCGCCAGGGTGCCGTTGTCCGCGTCCATCGCGAACGCGACCTTCCCGGAGGCGCCCGCCGGCGCGCCCGCCGCGGCGCGTACGCCGATGTCCAGGCCGCCCATGCCGTACTTGACGTCGCCGAGGAAGCACTGCACCCGCAGCTTGTCGGCCGAGGCGTACCCACAGCCCTTCGGCAGGTCCAGCTCACCCACGCCCTTGAGCGCGGACCCGTCGACGACGACCTCCACATTCCGCAGGGTGCTGAGCCCGTTGTTGTAGAAGGTGAAGCTCAGCGGCCGGTAGTCGTCGCCGTGTCCGTCGGCCCGCACCGGAACGGTGCGGTCGAATCCGGTCGAGATCTGGAAGCGGACCGTCTCCTCCGCCCCCGCGACGCCCGCCCCACCCCCGGCGAGCAGCGCGCCGGCGGCCACAAGGGCCGCTGCCGCACCGGCTGCACGCCGCATGTACACCAGTCTCATAGTTGCCTTCCCACCCCATCGGTTGTCAGAGCGGAGCGTAGGGCCAGGCAAAACCCAACTCCGGTAAAGCGAAGGCAAAAACTCCTCCGCCACCTCGTACGGCGCTACCGTGCCCCTCATGGCGAGCCGGACGATCACCGTGCACCAGGTCCGCGCCCTGCTGCGCGGGGCGCGGCGGCTCGGTCTGGACCCCGTCCCGCTGCTGCAGGCCGCGCGGATACCCCCGCTGCTGCTGGGCGACGACCGGGCCCGGGTGACGCCCGACCAGTTCACCTGCCTGGTCCGGGAGCTGCACGAGGCTACCGGCGACGAGTTCCTCGGACTCGGGCCCGCGCCCAGCCGCCGCGGCACCTTCGCGATGATGTGCTACGCCGCCATCGGCTGCCGCGACCTGGAGTCGGCCGTGCACCGCGCGGTCCGCTTCTACGGCCTCTTCCCGGACGGCCCCGACCTGGGCCTGGCGTACGGGGACGGCGAGCTGGAACTGTCCGTACGCAACGACCCGGCCTTCGCGGACCCGTTCCTCTCCGAATGCCTGACGATCGTCTACCACCGGCTGTGCAACTGGCTCATCGGCCGCCGGATCCCGCTGACCCGCGCCGCGTTCGCCTACCCCCCGCCGCCGTACGCGGCGGAGTACCCGGTGCTCTACGGCTGCCCCGCGCGCTTCGACGCCCCCCGCACGGCCGTGGCGTTCGCCGCGCACTGGCTGGCCGCGCCCGTGATCCGGGACGAGGCGGCGCTGGAGGAGCTGCTGTCGCGGGCCCCGGCGGATCTGCTGAGCCGCAGGTCGTACGGCACCACGGTCGGCGAGCAGGTGCGGCACACCCTGGCGGGATCCCTGACCACGGGGCGCCGCCGCCCGGCCCGGCTGCCCGGGCTGACCGAGGTGGCGGCGCGGCTGGCGCTCAGCCCGGCGACGCTGCGCCGGCGGCTGCGCGCGGAGGGCACCTCGTTCCAGGAGCTGAAGGACGCGGTACGGCGGGACGCGGCGCTCACCTCGCTGGCGGCGGGCGGCGAGCCGATCGCGCTGCTGGCGTCCCGCCTCGGCTACTCCGAGGACACGGCGTTCCACCGGGCGTTCCGCCGGTGGACGGGGACGACACCGGGGGCGTACCGCCTGCGGCAGCTGCCGCGGGCGGACCTCAGGCGTACAGCCCCTCCACACTCTCCGCGTAGTCCCGCAGGATCGCCGCCCGCTTCAGCTTCATCGACGGCGTCAGATGACCCGTGTCCTCCGTGAAGTCGGCGGTCAGCACGGCGAAGCGGCGGATGGACTCGGCCCGGGAGACCAGCAGGTTCGCGTCGTCCACGGCGCGCTGCAGCTCCTCCCGCAGCGCCGGGTCCTCGGCCAGCTCCCAGGCGGGGACGTGGAGCTTCTTGTGCATGCAGCACCAGTGGTAGAGGCCGTCGGGGTCGAGTGTGAGCAGCGCGGCGACGTACGGGCGGTTGTCGCCGACCACCAGGCACTGGCTGATCAGCGGGTGCGCCCGCAGCCGGTCCTCCAGGGGCGCGGGGGCGAGGTTCTTGCCGGAGGAGGTGACGAGGATGTCCTTCTTCCGGCCGGTGATCGTCAGATAGCCGTCGTCGTCCAGCGAACCGAGGTCCCCGGTGGGCAGCCAGCCCTCGTCCCCGGTGGCGGGCCGGATCTCCCCCGCCTCGCTGTCCCAGTAGCCGGCGAACACCTGCCCGCCGCGCACCAGCACCTCGCCGTCGTCCGCGATCCGCACGGCGGTGCCGGGCAGCGGCCGGCCGACCGTTCCGAAGCGGGGCCGCAGCGGCGGGGTCACGGTGGCTGCGGCGGTGGTCTCCGTCAGTCCGTACCCCTCGTACACCTCGACGCCCGCCCCGGCGTAGAACAGCCCGAGCCGCCGGCCGAGCGGTGATCCGCCGCAGATCGCGTACTGGACGCGCCCGCCGAGGGCCGCCCGGACGCGCCGGTAGACCAGCAGGTCGTACAGGCCGCGCAGCAGCTGCAGCCCCGGCCCCGGCCCGCGGCCGCCGGCGGCCCGCCGCTCCAGCGCCTCGCCGTAGCGGGCCGCGACCGCCGCCGCGCGGTCGAAGGAGGCGGCGCGGCCGAGGCGTTCGGCGGTGGCACGGCCGGTGTTGTAGACCTTCTCCAGTACGTACGGGATGGCCACCAGGAACGTCGGCCGGAACGCGGCCAGGTCCGCGAGCAGTTCCTCCGTCCGCAGGCTGGGCGCGTGCCCGAGGCGCACGCGGGCGCGCAGCGCGCCGATCGCGACCATGCGCCCCAGCACGTGTGACAGGGGGAGGAAGAGCAGGGTGGCGGCGGGCTCCTGGCTCACCTCCTTGAAGACGGGGTGGAGCAGCTCGACGGCGTTGTCGACCTCGGCGAAGAAGTTGCCGTGGGTGACCACGCAGCCCTTTGGCGCGCCCGTGGTGCCGGACGTGTACATCACCGTGGCCACGGTCTGCGGGGTCAGCGCCGCCCGCCGCGCGTGCACCTCCTCGTCGCCGAGGTGCCGCCCGGCGGCGGCCAGTTGCCCGAGCACGCCCGTGTCCAGCTGCCACAGCTGGCTGAGCCAGGGCAGCGCGGCCCGCTCACCGCTGATCATCCGCGACTGCTCCACGCTCTCCACGGCACAGGCGACGGCGCCGGAGTCCCCGAGGATCCAGCGCGCCTGGAAGGCGGAGGAGGTCGGATACACGGGTACGGTGATCAGCCCCGCGGCCCAGGCGGCGAAGTCCAGCAGCGTCCACTCGTAGGTCGTCCGGGCCATGATGGCCAGCCGGTCCCCCACCTGCAGCCCGGCCGCGATCAGCCCCTTGGCCAGATCGGTCACCTCCCGCGCGAACTCCGCGGCGCTCACGTCGGCCCACTCCCCGTCCCCGCTCTTACGGCTGAGGACGACGTCGTGCGGCGCCTCGTCGGCGTTGTCGAACGGGATGTCGGCGAGCGACCCCCGCGCGACCCCCGTGGCCAGCGGCCGCACGACCACCTCCCGGACCTCACCGCCGACGCGGCGGAGCCGGGGTTCGACGGCGTCGGCGATCTGGTCGTAGGCGGAGCGGGGGCGGGACGGTGCCGTGGTACGCGGTGCGGTCTGCCGTGTCATCAGCGGCTCCTGCCGTCTCGCGGCCAACGATCATTTAACTCGCCGGTAACGTTACTGACTGGTTGCGCAGGAGCCAATAACCCGGAACGACCCAGTTCCGGAACGACCTCGCGAACGCGGCCTGAGGTAGCGCCGGATGACAACTCACCGCGCGGGAGGCGGCCAACCTCAGCCCGGCCGGCGTCTGAGGCCGAGGCGCGCAGCGCCGACTGCGCGGTCAGGGGGATGGGGGAAGGCCGCACTCCCAGCCCGTCCGGCGTTTGAGGACTTCGGCGAAGCCGAAGCGCGCCGCAGGCGCCGGCGGAACGCGCCATGAAGCCCGGCCGGCGTTTGAGGCCGAGGCGCGCAGCGCCGATACGCCGCCGGCCAGGCATCGGGGCGAAGGGCCCAAACCAGCCCGGCCGGCGTTTGAGGCCGAGCGCCGTCCAGGCGCGAACGGGGGTCCGGGGGCGGAGCCCCCGGCAGCGGAAGGCAGCGGACGCGCCTATCGCGCCCCCGCGGCCACCCCCGCCACCGCCAGGAGCAACACCCCTGACACCACCCCCAACCCCTTCTCCACCCGCCCCCGCCCCGCAACCGCAACCCGCGCCCGCGCGGCCCCGAGCGCAACCACCCCGTACCCGATCACACACAGCACGACGTGCAACGTCCCGAGCACAGCCGTCTGCACCCCGACCGGCAACCCCGCCCCCGGCTCCACGAACTGCGGCAGCAGCGCGACGTACAACAACAGCGCCTTCGGATTGAGCAGCGCGGTCAGCAGACTCTGCCGCCACACCACCCCGGGGCCGGCGGCCCCGGCAACGGCCCGAAGCCCCGAGGCGGACCCGGCGCCCCGGCTGAGCGCCCCCCGCAGCAGCCCGAACGCCAGCCACACCAGATAAGCCGCCCCCGCGTACCGCAGCGAAGGCAGCACCCCCGGCACCGCACCGATCGCCGCCGCGAGCCCCACCGCGGCGAGCACCGTGTACAGCGCGTACCCCGTGGCGATCCCCGCCACGGCCCGCAGCGCGGCCCGGCGTCCCTGCCCCAGCCCCCGCGCGACGATGACCAGCCAGTCCGGCCCCGGCGTGCAGACGAGCAGCGCGTCGACACCGAGGAACAGCAGCAGACTTCCCGTATCCATGCCCCCGACGCTAGGCGCGGAGCCGAAGCAGCCGCTGACCGACAACTGCCCCCGCCGGCCGCCCTGCGGCAGAATCGTGCGCCATGGACCGGATAGACCGCAGTATCCTGCGCGAGCTGCAGCGCGACGGCCGGATCAGCATCACGGACCTGGCGGAACGGGTACGGCTCACCCCGTCCCCGTGTCTGCGCCGCGTCCGCCAGCTGGAGCGCGACGGCGTGATCCGCGGCTACCGCGCCCTGCTCGACACGACCGCGGTGTCCCGCGCCTTCCAGGTGTTCGTCACGGTGGTGATGGCGAGGGAGGACGAGTCGTCCGTGGCGGAGTTCGAGCGCCGCGTCGCCGGGATGCCGGAGGTGGTGGAGGCGCACCGCCTCTTCGGCGATCCGGACTACCTGCTGCGGATCGCGGTCGCGGACGTCGAGTCGTACGAACGACTGCGCACGGACCGCCTGCTGAGGCTGCCGGGCGTGGCCCAGCTGACGTCCCACGTCGCGATGAAGGCGGTGAAGGAGGACGAGGGCCTGGCGGTCGACTGACCGCCCAAGGTGCCACGCGCCCCGCCGAAGGTGCCGCCCGCCCCACCGGAGGTGCCCGCGCGCCCCGCCGTAAGAGGCCCGCGGGCACCGGCCGTTCACGGCTGGAGAGGCATCGTCCAGCAGTTGGAGAACGCGGGCAGGCCCGACAGCCGGGCCTTGATCCAGTCGATCGCGTCGCCCTGGTCGGTGAGCAGCGGCGTGACGTGGTTGGTCAGCAGCCCGTCACCCAGATTGGGCAGGATCACCGGCACGTACGTGACGTTCGCGCCCTTCGCGCACCAGTCGACGGCCATCTGCCGCGCCTGCGCGTGCGGCACGATGTCGTCCTCGGTGCCGGTGGCCACCCGCACCGGACCGGCCGGCTTCAGCCGCCCGATGCGCTGGGCGTCGAGCATCGCCCGCACCCGGGGCTCGGCGGCCACGATGTCCGACAGCGACTCGCCGCCGGCGGTCCACTTCGTACTGCTGGAGAAGCCGTACGTGAGGAGCGCGTCGCCGATGCACGCGGTGGACAGGTCGTCGAGCGCCGCCTGGCCGGCGGCGTTGAGCCGCGCGTCGGCGATCTCCCGCAGCGAGGGGTCGGTCTGCAGGAAGCCGTTGAGGGCCCAGCCGAGCGCGCCGACGAGGGCGCTGCCGTCGATGCCCTTGACGACCTCGGTCAGGTTCGCGGGCGCCGCGCCGGAGTACGTGCCGGCCAGCTGTACGTCGGGGCGTACGACGGCTGCAGTTCGGCGGCCGACGCGGTGGCGCCGCCGCCCTGGCTGTAGCCGTACAGGGCGGTGCGGGACTGCGCGGTGACGGAGGCGCCGGGTACGGACCGCGCCGCGCGGACGGCGTCGAGCACGGCGTGGCCGCCGTCGACGCGGTCGACGTAGGTGTGCAGCCGGTCGGTGGCGCCGAGGCCGACGTAGTCGGTGACCACCACGGCGACGCCGGAGAGGAGCAGCCGGTAGATGGCGACGTCCTCGTAGCCGACCGCGAGCGTGTCGCTGTCGATCTGCACCGGGTACTGCAGCCCCAGCGAGGCCGAACACCGGTCGCCCTGGCCCATCGTGCCGGGTGCGACCGCCACCAGCGGCCGCTGCCCGAGGCCCAGCCACGGGGCCCAGGGCTCGATATAGGCACCCGTCACGGCGACGGGACCGCCGCGGGAGTCGGTGGACTTGTACATCAGCCGCGTCGCCGTACCCGGGAACTGCCCGCCGATACTGGGCAGACTGAGGGCGAGCGGCAGGGGTTCGGTGCGGACCAGGGCCCCGTTCGCGGCGGGCAGGGTGGCGGGCGGATCGTAGAAGGCGGGCACCGTCACGGCGGCGGCGGGACCGGCGGACAGGGCCTGCACCCCCACACAGAACGCGGCGACGGCGACGGCCAGGGCGGCTCTCGAACGCTGCAGGAGGGTCTTGCACGGTCGTCTCACGCGGCTCACTCCTCGGCTCGGTACGACACGGGCGAGCACGCGCGCATGCTTACCCGCAAGTAAGTGACCGAAGAGTAGGGTCGCCGGAGGGACCTGACAATACGTCGCACAGGACACAGGGGCCGGTCACAACACCCGGCGCAGGGACGCTGACTCCGGTCACAGAACCCGCCACGGGAAGTCGGCCCCCGTCACAGAACGCGAGCGGGCCCGCCCCACGGCGAACGGGGTGCGGCGCCCGCTGGGCGCACTGACCGATCAGCGGCACACGAAGGGGGAGCTGTCCGACGGCTCACCCAGGTCCAGGGTCTCCGTGCGCCGCCCCTCGGTCCCGCTGACCTCGACGTCGAGGGAGCCATGGGTCACGCGGGTAAGCCGCGGCTTCCCCGTCGGCGGCAGCGGCCGGGTCAGGCACCCTTGCGCAATGCCCGGCCCCGACTGACCGGCCTGGCCCCAGCAAGACCTGAAGTCGGCCGTCTGCCAGGCGAAGAGCACCTCGGTCCCTTCGACGTGAAGCACGGACATACCTCGGTCGTCAGGCTTGTCCTCGGACGCCACGCCTCGACGGAGGTTGTGCTCGGCCGCACTGACAGCCGAGGCCCGGTCGAGGGCACGCGACGCCGACGGGTCCGGGAGGGGAGACGGGTCGCCCCCCCAGCACAACCGGCCAGCACGGCAACCACACACACCCCCGATGGCGAAGCCCACAATGCCGTACAGCGAGCCAAACAGACCGAGCCAGGCGAACATCAGGATCCCTCGACGCCGCCAGATGATGTGCCATGTACAGCACGATCGATCCCGGAACGGCAATCACCGTTGCGGCAACGCGGGCCCAGGACTCGCCAGCGGCGTTGGCCACAAAGGCCAGGAGCCCGACCAACACGAAGAGGCCCGCCCCCGACGAACGGGGTGCGGGCCTCACACAACCGATGGCGTCACACGCCGGCGGGGACCTTCTCCCGCTCGGTGTCCTCGACGGACGGCGCCTCGGCCTGGGACGGGAGGGAGGGCTCGTCGGTCTCGGACAGGTCGAACGAGGTGGCCTTGGCGTACGCCTCGCGGTCCAGGATGCCCTCGCGGGCGGAGACGATCACCGGGACGACCGCCTGACCCGCCACGTTCGTCGCCGTCCTCATCATGTCCAGGATCGGGTCGATCGCCAGCAGCAGGCCCACGCCCTCCAGGGGGAGGCCCAGGGTGGACAGGGTCAGCGTGGTCATCACCGTGGCGCCGGTGAGGCCGGCAGTGGCGGCGGAGCCGATCACCGAGACGAACACGATCAGCAGGTAGTCCTGCAGGCCCAGGCTGACGTCGAAGATCTGGGCGACGAAGATCGCGGCGAGCGCGGGGTAGATCGCGGCGCAGCCGTCCATCTTGGTCGTGGCGCCGAACGGCACGGCGAAGGAGGTGTACTCCTGCGGTACGCCGAGGCGCTCGGTGACCTTCTTGGTGACGGGCATGGTGCCCACCGAGGAGCGCGAGACGAACGCCAGCTGGATGGCGGGCCACGCGCCGCGGAAGAACTGCAGCGGGCTGACCTTGGCGACGGTCGCCAGCAGCAGCGGGTACACGCCGAACAGCACCAGGGCGCAGCCGATGTAGACGTCGGCGGTGAACGTCGCGTACTTGCCGATCAGGTCCCAGCCGTAGTCGGCGATGGCGTAGCCGATGAGGCCGACGCTGCCGATCGGGGCCAGCTTGATGACCCACCACAGGGCCTTCTGCAGCAGCTCCAGCGCGGCCTGGCTGAGGGTGACGATGGGCTGGACCTTCTCGCCGACCTTCAGCGCGGCGACGCCGAGGACGGCGGCCATGAAGACGATCTGCAGGACGTTCAGCTCGGTGAACGGCGTGACGATGTCCGTCGGGATGATCCCGGTGAGGAAGTCGATCCAGCTGCCCGCGTGGTCCGGCGCGGCGCCGTCCTTCGGGGTCAGGCCGGTGCCGGAGCCGGGGTTGGTGACCAGGCCGAGGACCAGGCCGATGCTCACCGCGATCAGCGAGGTGACCAGGAACCACAGCAGGGTGCGGGAGGCCAGCCGGGCGGCGTTGCTGACGTTCCGCAGATTGGTGATCGACACCAGGATCGCGAAGAAGACGAGCGGGGCGACGGCCAGCTTCAGCAGCTGGACGAAGATCCCGCCTATCTGCTCGAGGGTGTCCTTCAGCCAGGCGACGTCACCGTTGCGGGCGACGGCACCCAGCACGACGCCGAGCACGAGGCCGGCGAGGATCTGGGCCCAGAAGGGCACCTTGGTGATGCGTGACACGCGGGTACTCCGTGAGTGGTACGGGGAGGGGGGACGCCTTGCGGACGGATCCCGGCGCGGCGAACCCCGGCTTGTGACGGCCGGGGTTCGGGCTGCCGGTGGGGACCGTCGGTCAGCGGCGACACGCCGCGGTCACGCGGCGGCAGAGGTCGACGTGCAGCCGCGCCACGAGCGCGGTGCGCGTGGCGGGGTGGGGGGTGGCCGCAGTCGTCATGAGTACGACGGTAACACCGCAGCTTTTACTTACTCAAAGCGATGCTTTGAGCATCGATCGCGGGCGGGCGACGCCCGCGACCCGGGAAAGCAGAACTGCCCCGTCGCAACGGGGCAGTTGGGGGTGGTACGGAGCGGCGCCGGCGACGCGCTGTGAGAAGCGCCACAGGGACGCGCGCCCGGCCTTCAGCAGGTCACTCCGCGGAGGTCTCCCCGCGCGCCGCGTCGTCCGCCTCGTCCTCCTGGGAGCGGTTCGCGGCGAGGTTCCGCTTCGCGCGGTCGACCTTCGAGGAGATCTGCTCGGACATCTGGTCCCGCTGCCCCCGCAGCAGTACGAAGCTCAGCGGGGCGGAGATCACCATGGCCAGCAGCAGGACCCAGAGGTAGTTCGAGTCGCCCAGCCCTGCCGGGAGCACCCTCAGCCGCACCAGCCCCCAGACGGCGACGAAGCAGAGGGCGAACACGCCCAGACGCATCAGGCTGTACTTGACGGCGGCGTTCGCGGTCGGATTCGGGGACACGGTGACTCCAGCTTGAGGTGGCTCGGCCCTTTGATTGTAGAAAGGATCCGGATTACCGATTACCGCAGGGGCAGCCACATCGTGATGTCGTCCCGGTCGTCCCCGTCCGCGACGCGGATCGCGCCCGGCACGCGGCCGACCTCCTTGTACCCGCAGGCGGCGTAGAAGTGCTCGACACCGGTCCCGCCCCGGCAGGTCAGCCGTATGCCCTCGATCCCGTCCATCCCCCGCGCGGCCTCGGCGGCGGCGTCCATGAGCGCCCGCCCCTGCCCGGTGCCCTGCAGCGCGGGGTCCACCATCACGGTGTAGAGCCACACCCAGTGCGTCATCAGCCGGTGCCCGTTGAACCCGACGAACGCCGTGGCCCTGACCACGCCCTCCGCGTCCCGCCCCACGAGCAGCCGCGTCCGCCCCTCGGCCATCCCGACGAGATGCCGCACGAGTGCGGGCCGCACGTCCTCCTCATCGACGGGCGGTACGAACCCGACGGACCCGCCGGCGTTGCTCACGCCGGCCCACAGCCGGGTGATCCCGCCCCGCAGCGAGGCGTCCACGGCGGGATCGAGCTCGAACCGAAGGTTATGCGTCATCCCGCAATTCTATGCATCACGCCGAACGCGCCCCACGGATTTTCCGGGCACGCTCACGTGAGAAGGGTCGCAGTCGCCCACACCCAGCCCGTCCGGCGTTTGAGGACGAGCGCCGAAGGCGCGACGCGGCCGAAGGCCGCAAAGGGGGGCCGGGGGCGAAGCCCCCGCAGCGCAACGTGACATGAAGCCCGGCCGGCGTTTGAGGCCGAGCGCCGCCAGGCGCGAAACGCGGGCGCAGCCCGCGAAGGGGGCCCGGGGGCGAAGCCCCCGCAGCGCAACCCGGCCGCCGGCCCCGCCGATCAGAGCCGCATCGGCTGCGGCGCCTCCCGCCGCGCCGGATCCGGCCCCTCGAACTCCCGGATGACCTCGTACCGCGTGTTGCGCTCCACCGGCCGGAACCCCGCGTCGCGGATCAGATCGAGCAGATCCTCCCGCGTGAGCTTGCTCGGCGTACCGAAGTCGTCCGCGTCATGCGTGATCTTGTACTCGACGACCGACCCGTCCATGTCGTCCGCCCCGTGCAGCAGCGCCAGCTGCGCGGTCTGCACACCGTGCATGACCCAGAACACCTTCACGTGCGGCACGTTGTCGAACAGCAGCCGCGACACCGCGAAGGTCTTCAGCGCCTCCGCGCCCGTGGCCATCGTCGTACGGGCCTGCAGCCGGTTGCGTACGACGCCGTCCTTCATGTCGACGAAGTCGTGCTGGTAGCGCAGCGGGATGAAGACCTGGAAGCCGCCGGTCTCGTCCTGCAGCTCACGCAGCCGCAGCACGTGGTCCACCCGGTGCCGGGGCTCCTCGATGTGCCCGTACAGCATGGTGCACGGGGTCTTCAGACCCTTCTCGTGCGCCAGCCGGTGGATGCGCGACCAGTCCTCCCAGTGGGTCTTGTGGTCCACGATGTGCTGGCGGACCTCCCAGTCGAAGATCTCCGCGCCGCCGCCCGTCAGCGACTCCAGCCCCGCGTCGATCAGCTCGTCGAGGATCTCCGAGGCAGACAGCCCCGAGATCGTCTCGAAGTGGTGGATCTCCGTCGCGGTGAACGCCTTCAGCGACACCCCGGGCAGCGCCTCCTTCAGCGCGCGCAGCGACCGCGGGTAGTAGCGCCACGGGAGGTTCGGGTGCAGCCCGTTGACGATGTGGAGCTCCGTCAGGTTCTCGGACTCCATCTCCTTCGCCAGGGCGACGGCCTCCTCGATCCGCATCGTGTACGCGTCCTTCTCCCCCGGCTTGCGCTGGAAGGAGCAGTACGCGCAGGACGCGGTGCACACGTTGGTCATGTTGAGGTGGCGGTTGACGTTGAAGTGCACCACGTCGCCGTTCATCCGCGTACGCACCTCGTGGGCGAGGCCGCCCAGCCAGGCCAGGTCGTCGGACTCGTAGAGGGCGATGCCGTCCTCGCGGCTGAGCCGCTCCCCGGAACGGACCTTGTCCTCCAGCTCGCGCTTGAGCCCTGCGTCCATATGCGGCCGCCTCCCGAAAATGACGTACGTCGCTGCCGGGACCGAGCGTACGCCTAGACCTCTTCGGCCAGCTCTCCGACCCGGTTCTCCCACTTCGTGGAGAGCACGATGGTCGTCCGCGTCCGCGAGACGCCCTTGATGCCGGACAGCCGCCGGATGGTCTTCTCCAGCCCGTCCACGTCGGGCGCGCGCACCTTCAGCATGTACGAGTCCTCGCCCGCGATGAAGAAGCAGTCCTCGATCTCGGTCAGGTCCCGCAGCCGGTACGCCACGTCCTCGTGGTCCACCGCGTCGGAGAGCTGGATGCCGATGAGCGCGGTGACGCCGAGGCCCAGGGAGCCCGCGTCCACGGTCGCCCGGTAGCCGGTGATCACACCGGCCGCCTCCAGGCGGTTGATCCGGTCGGTGACGCTCGGTCCGGAGAGCCCCACGAGCCGGCCCAGCTCGGCGTAGGAGGCCCGGCCGTTCTCGCGCAGGGCCTGGATGAGCTGTCTGTCGACGGCGTCCATGTCTGACGTAGCGCCTTCCTGGTCCGGGGTCAGCGGACCGTGTCGTCCTGGTCGTCTCGGGCCCGCGCGGACCCGCCTGCGTCGTCCCGGGCCCGCACGGGCCCCCCTGCGTCGTCGTGCTGGGCGCGAGCCTGCCCCAACTCGCCCTCCCACCTGCGGTAGAGCTTGTGCGGCACCCCCGCCGAGTCAAGCACCCGGCCGGCGACGAAGTCGACCAGGCCCTGGATGTCCGCCGGACCGGAGTAGAACGCGGGCGACGCCGGGAGCACCACGGCGCCCGCCTCGTCCAGGGCCACCAGATGCCGCAGGGTCTGCCCCGTCAGCGGGGTCTCGCGGACCGTCACCACCAGGGGGCGGCGTTCCTTGAGCGTCACGCTCGCGGCGCGCTGCAGCAAGTCCTTCGACAGCCCGAGGGCCACGCCGGCCACGCAGGCGGTGGAGGCCGGCACGATGATCATGCCCTGTGCTGGATACGAACCGGAAGACGGCCCGGCGGCGAGATCCCCGGCGGACCAGTAGCGCACGCCGTCCAGCGGGCCGGGGTCGAAGACGCCCTTGCGCCCGTCGGCGCCCGCCGCCAGCCATCGCCGCAGGTCGTCACGCCAGTGCGCGTCGCGGAACGGCTCGCCCGTCTCGTCCAGCACGGTCAGCCGGGCGGCCCGGCTGACGATCAGGTCCACGGGCTCCCCCGCCTGGAGCAGCGCCCGCAGCACGGCTGCGGCGTAGGGCGTGCCGGAGGCCCCCGAGACCCCGACCACCCAGGGGCGGCGGACGGGGGCCGCGTCGCTGGTGGGAGGGATGGCCTTCATGGGTTCGAAGCCTATCCGCCTCCGGCGGGGCGGACCGCCAAAGGGGCTCCGCCCCTGGGGCGGTCCGGGTCTCGGTCCTCAGGCGCCGGACGGGCTGGGAGGGTGCCGCGGCCACGCCGGAAGGCTCCGGTTCGCGCCGGCGCCTGCGGCGCGGTTCGGCGCTCCGCGCCTCAGTCCTCAAACGCCGGACGGGCTGGGGTGGTGCTGCGGTCCCGCTGCAGCATCC
>NZ_JBFAXR010000176.1:0-14409 GCF_040680895.1 Streptomyces sp. NPDC051940
GGCCCCGCGGGGGCGGGGGCCGGGCCGGCCGGTCTTCGCGGTGTCCGGTGACGCTACGGGGTCGTCGTCACCAGTGGATCACTCGTCACCAGTGGATGACGACCTTGTCGCCGACCTTCACCTGCTCGTCGAAGAGCCACTTGATGCCGTTGTAGTCGCGGACGTTCACGCAGCCGTACGAGCCGCCGGTGTAGCCGTTCTGCGCGAAGTTCTCCGAGTAGTGGACGGCCTGGCCGCCGTCGAAGAACATCGCGAACGGCATCGGGGAGTCGTAGATCGTCGAGACGTGGTCGCGGGACTTCCAGTAGACCGAGAAGACGCCCTCGCGGGTCTCGTAGCCCTCGGCGCCGAACCGGACGTCCAGCAGCTTGTAGATCTTGCCGTCGATCATCCAGGCCAGCTTGCGGGAGGTCTTGGAGATGCACAGCACACGGCCGGTCTTGCAGCGGTCGTCGATGTCGGCCGTGGCCGGGTCGACCGAGGGGAGCTCCACCGGCGGACGCAGCTCGTCCGCGGTGGGCTGGCGGGTCTGGGACTTGAGCTTCTCCCAGGTGTCCTCGTAGACCGTGCCGGTCACCTCGAGGCCGGCGGCCTGCTGGTACGACTTCACGGACGCCTGGGTGACGTTGCCGTAGTAGCCGGTGGGGTTCTCCTTGAAGTGCTCCAGCTGCTTCAGCCGGGCCTGGAGCTCACGCACCTGGTCGCTGTTGTCGCCGTAGCCGAGGATCTGCTTCTTGGGGAAGAGCTCGTCCCGCGTGGGCTCCTCGGTCTCCGCCGTCAGCTTCTCCCAGGTGGAGGTGTAGACGATGCCGGTGACCTTCAGGCCCTCGGCCGTCTGGTATTCGGTCACGGCGCCCTCGGTGGCCGGACCGTAGTTGCCGTTCGGCACGGCCTTCAGATGCTTCACCTGCACCAGCCGGGCCTGCAGCTCGCGCACCTTGTCGGAGTTGTCCCCCGGCTTGAAGAGGACCTCCTCGGCCTTCTCCGACTCCTCGTCGGCGGGCTCCTCGCTCGGAGTCTCCGCGGGCGCGGAGGACGCCGTCACGGGGTCGGCCGTGCCCGCGGCGGGCGTGGCCCGGTCACCGTCCTGGCTGCAACCCGTCAGTACCAGAACGGCCGCGGCCAGGGCCGCGGCGACGGTGGTGCGTATTCGACTGCTGTGCACGGAGGGCTCCCGGGCTATGGATGAGGCTTCTGATGAATTGACCCTCCAGGGCATGAGAAAAGTTGCAGTGGATCGTATTACAACCTGATCACACCCGATCATGAGGAACCCCGCGCTTCGGTCATTCCGGCCGTGGGCGAGGCGCGAACGGGGCGCCTTCTTGAGGGAGTTGGGGGAGGCGTGGCACCGTGGGACGCCGGGGCGTCGTACACACGGGGGTTTATAACGATGACGATCGAGCTGCCGGCGGAGTTGGCGCCGTTTCTCGCGCTGACCGGTGTGACCTGGCCGGACTCCGACGAGGAGGCCTACCGCGACATGGGGGATTCGCTGCTCGCGTTCGCCGAGGGCGTCGCCGGTGACGTGTACGGCGTCCATCAGGTGGTGCAGCAGCTGCTCTCCAGCGGCGACGGGGAGGCGTACGCGGCGCTCGACCGGCACTGGAGCCGGGCGAAGGACGGGTCGCTGCTCGAGCTGCAGAACGCGGCGGTCGCCCTCGCGGGCGGGGTGCACGGGTGCGCGCAGCTCGTCACCGCGATGAAGGTGAACGTGATCGGACTGACCGCCGAGCTCGCCCAGGCGTTGCTCGAAGCGGGGATCGCGGGCCCCCTGACCATGGGGGCTGCCGCCGCGGCCGCACCGGGGGCGGTGGCGGCCACGCGGACCGCTCTGGTGCAGGTGATCAGGACGGCCGTCCACCGGGCGCACGCCGAGATGCGGAAAGCCCTCGCCGCGCCGGCCTTCGACGCCCTTCCGCGGATCGGGGCCGAGCTGGCCATCGGGTCCGGGGGCGGTGCGGTCGGCGGGGTGGCGGCCGGGGTGGGCGGCGGGCCAGCCGCGCCGGGCACGGTGCACGTGGACCACGGGGCGCACGACACCGCGGTGGAGGCCCTGGCTCCGATCGCGGCGGCGTTCGGCGCCACGACGCGCGGGCATCTGGCCGCGGCCCGCGGCCACCACGACCGTACGCGCGGGCGGGACGAGGTCGCGGCGGTGATCGCCCCGCCGGCCGACCAGGGCATGGACGCGCTGGACCGGGCGGCGGGCGAGGTGCAGCGCTATCTCGCGGAGGAGCTGCCGGCGGGCATCAAGGCGATCTCCGACCTGCACCGGGGGAACGACGAGCGGACGCGGAAGGGCATGGACGCCGTCCGGCAGCACGGCGGGGGAGAGGGGGCGTACGACCGGCTGGGGGGTGTGGACGGGGCCCGCGACGGGCTGGGGAGCGTGGACCCGGCCCGCGACCGGTTGGGGAGCGTGGACGGCTCGTACGACCGGCTGGGCGGTGTGGACGGCCCGGCCGACCGGCAGCACGGCGGTGGTGGGGACGCGGCCGCCGCGGGGCGGCAGCGGGCGGCCGACTGAGGTCCGCGGCCCGTCAGGACGGCCGCATCGCCCCGGCGAACGGCATCTGGTCGATGGGCGCCACCCGGACCACCGTGCCTGGGCGCGGGGCGTGGACCATCTGCCCGCCGCCGATGTACATGCCGACGTGGCTGACCCCCGAGTAGAAGAAGACCAGGTCGCCCGGCGCCAGCTCGGACCGGGAGATCCGCTGTCCCGCGTTGATCTGCGTATAGGTCGTACGCGGCAGGGAGACGCCGCCCGCGCGCCACGCTGCCTGGGTCAGGCCCGAGCAGTCGTACGAGTCGGGGCCCGTGGCGCCCCAGACGTACGGCTTGCCGAGCTGGGCCATCGCGTACGCGACCGCCGCCGCGGCGCGCGGGCTGGGGGCGGCCAGCGCGCCGCGGCTCAGAGAGCGGTCTGCGGGGGCGCCCGAGGCGTCCTCGGCGAGGACGGCGGCCCGGGCGGCGGGGGTGAGCGTCTCCAGCAGCCGGCGGGCCTCGGTGAGCTTGTCCTCGACGGTCTTCTTGTACGCACGCAGCTCGGACTGCGCCCGGCGCAGCTCCGTCAGCTCATGCTCGGACTCGTCGCGCAGCTGCTCCAGGGCGCGCATCCGGCGCCCGATGCCGGCGAGCTGCCGGGCCTGCCGGTCACCGGCGCGGCTCAGCCGCTCGGCCCGGTCGAGGTAGTCCCCGGGGGCGGCGGAGAGCGCCAGCTGCAGCGCGGGGTCCACGCCGCCGGAGCGGTACTGGGAGGCGGCCAGGGAACCGAGGGCCGTGCGGGCGGTGTTGAGCTCCTCCTGTCCGCGCGCGGAGGTGTCCTGCAGTCGTGCGATACGGCGCTCGGCGCGGTCCGTGCGCTCCTTGGCGCCGTTGTAGCGCTCGGTGGCCTCCTCCGCCTCGTGATGGAGGCGGTCCACCCGGGCCTTGACCTCGGCGGGGGTCGGCCGGGGCTCGGCCTGCGTGGGACCGCCCAGTGCGGTGGCCGCTCCGGCGAGGGCGAGGACGCCGGCGGTCTGGACGGCGGTGCGGCGGTGGGACCTGGGTTTGGGCTTGCGGTGCTGTCCGGGCCTGCCCGGCTTACTGTGTGCGGCCACGAGGGCCATCACTTCCCTTCCTGGCGTCCGGTGGCGGCCCTCGCACAGGGGAACGGGGCCGCCACCGGAACTTCGGCGGGAGTGGCCGACGGCCGCCCTTCGGCGAGGTCCGCGACCGGGTCAGTCACGGGCTCCGCCCCGGGGGCGGCGGTGGGGAGTCGGCCACCTGGAGGGGAAGTTAAACCTCGGGACGGGGAGTCGGAGGCGTGTTGACGCGCACTGGCCTCAACAGACCTGTCCGTGACAGATAGTGATCGTACGGTCACGGTGAAGTGCGGCTTTCGTTGCCTTGCGTGACCGAAGTGGCGGATGGGTAACCCCCGGGGACGATCAGTGCTATGGGGTGGCTACGCTCCGTCCCATGGACGTACTGATCAATGTCTTCGTGGGCCTGCACATCATCGGCATCGCCTCGCTGCTGGGCGGGTTCCTCACCCAGATGAAGGCGATGGGCACGGGCACGGCCCGGATCGTTCCCGCCATGCTGCACGGCGCGCTCACCATGCTGGTGACGGGCCTGATCCTGGTCGGCCTGAACCAGGCCGACGACCAGGAGGTCAACAACGTCAAGATCGCCGTGAAGACGGCGATCCTGGTGGCGATCCTCGTCCTCGTCTACGTCAAGCGGGACGACGAGCGGGTGTCCAAGGGGGTGTTCGGCGCCGTGGGTCTGCTCACGGTGGCGAACATCTTCATCGCCACGGTCTGGACGTGAGCGTGCGCGGGCCGGGCTGAGCTCCTCAGCCCGGGTCCGCCGCGTCGCGTCCGGTTCCTCAGCCCGGCCTGACCGCGCTGTGGAACGGCATGTAGTCGATCGACTCGTACTTGACCACGTCGCCCGGCTTCGGGGCGTGGATCATCTGCCCGCCGCCCACGTAGATCCCGACGTGGCTGATGTCGTCGTAGAAGAAGACCAGGTCGCCCGGCTGCATATCGGACTTGGCCACCGTCGTGCCCGCGTTCACCTGGTCCCACGTCGTACGCGGCAGGCTCACCCCGGCGGCCTTCCAGGCGGCCTGGGTGAGGCCTGAGCAGTCGTACGAGTCGGGGCCCGTCGCGCCCCAGACGTACGGCTTGCCCAGCTGGGCCTTGGCGAAGTCGATGACCTGCTCGGCCTTGGAGGGCGCGGGGGCCGGGGCCGGCGTCGCCGCCTCCTCCTGCTGTGCGGCCTCCTCCGCGGCCGCGGCCTCGGCGGCCTCCTGCGCGGCGGCCTCCTCGGCCGCCTGCTGCCGCTCCAGCTCCGCCTGGCGCGCGGCCTCCTCGGCCTTGCGGCGGGCCTCCTCCTCGCGCTGGCGCTCCAGCTCTGCGAGGCGGGCCTTCTCCTCCTCGCTGAGCTTGTCCAGCAGCTCGCGGGCGTCGCCCAGCTTGGTCTGGACGGTCTCCTTGGACTCCTGCAGCTCCTGCTGGGACTCCGTGAGCGTCTGCAGGCTCTCCGACGCCTCGGCGCGCTTCTTGGCCGCCTTCGCCTGCTGCACCTGGAAGTCGTCGATCGTCGACTTCTGCCGGTCGGTGAGCCGGTCCATCAGGTGCGTCTGGTCGAAGTACTCCTGCGGGTCCTCGGAGAGCATGAACGTCTCCGTGGGCGTGACCCCGCCGGTGCGGTACTGGGCGGCGGCCAGCTGCCCCAGCTCGCGCCGGGCGTCGTTGACCTTCTGCGTCTGCTCGGCCACGTCGTCGAGCCGCTTGCCGACCTCGGTGCGCTGCTGCGCGGCCTTCTCCTTGGCGGCGTTGTACTGCTCGGTCGCCGACTCGGCCTCGTGGTAGAGCTGGTCGACCTGCTTCTTCACCTCGGCCAGCGTCGGCCGGTCGTCCGCCTGCGCGCTCTGCGACAGGAGGGTGGCGGAGGCGAGCGCGGCGGTGGTCATCCCCACGGCGGCGCGACCGCCGGTGCTGGAGACGGCCGTCTCGAGTATTCGCGTCCGCGGCTTACGGTGCGCAGCCAAGGCTCGCCACTTCCTTCCGTTTACGACGCCGGGTGGTGGGGCACGGTGGCGCTGCCGCAGCACGGTAGCCACTCCGTGGGGCGGATGTGAAGGCTGGTGTTCGATATGTCCGATACCTTTTTGTGATCTCCGGGATGGGGGTGCGGGTATGTCGGTCATGGGGGATATGGCGCGGGGGCGCGGCGCGGGGTGATGGTGGCCGGTTGTCGTTCAGGCCGGCGTGACCGGCACCCATCTCAGCCCGTCCGGCGTTTGAGGACTTCGGGCGAAGCCCGAGGCGCGTCAGCCGGCGCAACCGGACCTCCAGCCGAACCGCGCGGCAGGCGCAAACCGCACCGCGGGCCGCGGGCCGCCGCAGACCGGCCCGGGATGTCCGCGGGGGCGCCTAGACTCGGGGAACGATGAGCAGCCTCTTCGACGACAGCCACCTGACCCTGGGCACCCCCGACGCGAACCCGCGGCCGAAGGCCGCCCTGTACCGCGACGGCGCCCCGCGCCCCCTGGGCGACCCCGCCGCGCTCCTGGACGGTCTCAACGAGCAGCAGCGCGCCGCCGTCGTCCACGAGGGCTCACCCCTGCTCATCGTCGCCGGCGCCGGCTCCGGCAAGACGCGCGTGCTCACGCACCGCATCGCCCACCTGCTCGCGGACCGGAGGGTGCACCCGGGCGAGATCCTGGCGATCACCTTCACCAACAAGGCCGCCGGCGAGATGAGGGAGCGCGTCGAGCAGCTCGTCGGCCCGCGGGCGAACGCGATGTGGGTCTCCACGTTCCACAGCGCGTGCGTGCGCATCCTGCGCCGCGAATCGAAGAAGCTCGGCTTCACCTCCTCGTTCTCGATCTACGACGCCGCCGACTCGAAGCGGCTCATGGCCCTCGTCTGCCGCGATCTGGACCTCGACCCGAAGCGCTATCCGCCGAAGGTCCTCAGCGCCAAGGTCTCCTCCCTCAAGAACGAGCTGGTCGACGAGGAGGACTGGGCGAACCGCGCGGCCGACGGTTTCGAGAAGACCCTCGCCGAGGCGTACACCCTCTACCAGTCCCGGCTGCGTGAGGCGAACGCCCTCGACTTCGACGACCTGATCATGACGACGGTCCATCTGCTCCAGGCGTTCCCCGACGTCGCCGAGCACTACCGCCGCCGCTTCCGCCATGTGCTGGTCGACGAGTACCAGGACACCAACCACGCCCAGTACATGCTGGTCCGCGAGCTGGTCGGCACCGGCGAGCCCGCGCCGGACCTGCCCGTGGCCGAACTGTGCGTCGTGGGCGACGCCGACCAGTCGATCTACGCGTTCCGCGGCGCGACGATCCGTAACATCCTCCAGTTCGAGGAGGACTACCCGGACGCCCGCACGATCCTGCTGGAGCAGAACTACCGCTCCACCCAGACGATCCTCTCCGCCGCCAACGCGGTCATCGAGAGGAACGAGAACCGCCGCCCGAAGAACCTGTGGACGGACGCCGGCGCCGGCGCCCGCATCACCGGCTACGTCGCGGACACCGAGCACGACGAGGCGCAGTTCGTCGCCGACGAGATCGACCGCCTCTCCGACGCCGGTGACGCGAAGGCCGGAGACGTCGCCGTCTTCTACCGCACCAACGCCCAGTCCCGTGTCTTCGAGGAGATCTTCATCCGCGTCGGCCTGCCCTACAAGGTCGTCGGCGGCGTCCGCTTCTACGAGCGCAAGGAGGTCCGGGACGTCCTGGCGTACCTGCGGGTGCTGGCCAACCCCGAGGACTCCGTCCCCCTGCGCCGCATCCTCAACGTCCCCAAGCGCGGCATCGGCGAGCGCGCGGAGGCGATGGTCGAGGCGTTCGCGCTGCGCGAGAAGGTCTCCTTCCCGCAGGCCCTGCGCCGCGTCGACGAGGTGTACGGCATGGCGGCCCGCTCCACGAACGCCGTACGGCGCTTCAACGTGATGATGGAGGAGCTGCGCACGGTCGTGGAGTCCGGTGCGGGCCCCGCCACGGTGCTCGAGGCCGTACTGGAGCAGAGCGGCTATCTCGCGGAGCTGCAGGCGTCCACGGACCCGCAGGACGAGACCCGCATCGAGAACCTCCAGGAACTCGCCGCCGTGGCCCTGGAGTTCGAGCAGGACCGCGGTGAGGACGACCCCGGCACGCTCGCCGACTTCCTGGAGCGCGTCGCCCTCGTCGCCGACAGCGACCAGATCCCGGACGAGGAGGAGGACGGTTCCGGGGTGATAACGCTGATGACCCTGCACACCGCCAAGGGCCTGGAGTTCCCGGTCGTCTTCCTCACGGGCATGGAGGACGGCGTCTTCCCGCACATGCGGGCCCTGGGGAACGTCAAGGAGCTGGAGGAGGAGCGCCGGCTGGCGTACGTGGGCATCACGCGCGCCCGCGAACGCCTCTACCTCACCCGGTCGCAGATGCGCAGCGCCTGGGGCCAGCCCTCGTTCAACCCGCCCTCCCGCTTCCTCGACGAGATCCCGCCCGCGTATCTGGAGTGGAAGCGCACCGGCGGCACGGCGAGCGTCGGCAAGTCCCCGGCGGCGGCCGTGGCCTCCCGGCTGTCGTCGTCGCGGTCCCCGTCCGGTCCGGACGGCTTCGCCACGGGCCGGTTGAAGGAACGCCCGGCGATCGCGCTCTCGGTCGGCGACCGGGTCACGCACGACCGCTTCGGCCTCGGCACGGTGCTCGCCGTGAGCGGCGACGGGGCGAAGGCGGAGGCGACGATCGACTTCGGCACGGGAGACAAGCCCAAGCGCCTGCTGCTGCGGTACGCGCCGGTGGAGAAGCTCTAGACGGTGGAGGGGGCGGCCGCCGGCCGTCCTGGCAGTCCCGTGAGCGGGGGTCTAGAGCGGGTTGAGGCCCTTGCTGCGGAGCCAGGCGAGGGGGTCGATCGCGTCGCCGCCGCCGGGGTGGACCTCGAAGTGGAGGTGCGGGCCGGTGGAGTTGCCGGAGTTCCCGGAGTACGCGATGACGTCGCCGGCCTTCACCGTGCCGGACAGGATCCGCGCGCTGGAGAGGTGGCAGTACCACGTCTCCGTGCCGTCGGGCGCCGTCACGATGACCATGTTGCCGTAGGCGTAGTCCCACTTGGTGGTGACCGTACCGTCGGTGGCCGCCATCACCGGCGTCCCGTACTTGACCGGGAAGTCGATCCCCGTGTGCAGGGACATCCAGTTGACGCCGGCCTGGCCGTAGTACGCGCTCAGCCCGTGCTGCTTCACCGGGAGCATGAACTTCGGGCGCAGGGCCTCCTTGCGCGCGGCCTCCTCGGCCTTGCGCCTCTTCTCCGCCTCCTGGCGCTCCTTGATGTCGAGCCGCTCCTGGGTGCGGCTGGCCCGGTCGGCGAAGTCGCCCGCGTCCTCGGTGGCGCCGGTGAGCTGCGTGTCCAGTACGGCGTTGGCGGCCGTGGGCTTCACGGAGGCGGGATCGGGGGCGGCGACGGACCTGCCCTCGTCGGCCGCCGGATCGCCGACCGAGGCGGCGGCGACACCCGCCACGCCGACCACGCAGATGGACGGGGCGGCGACGGCGAGCAGCGCGGAGCGCTTGGGGGAACGGCGGTTGCGGGGGCGGACACCGGTGCGCGGGATGGTGACGACGTCCGCGGCGGGCCTGTCGTCCCGCTCCGGCGCGGGCTCGGACCGGTCCTCGCCGGGCGCGTCCGCGGCTTCCTCGGCGGAGTCGTATCCGCCGTGATCCGGGGCCGGCTCGTACGCCGGGGCCTCGTAGGCGGAGGTGTCGTACGCCGAGGTGTCGTAAGTGGGGCTGTCGTACGCGGAGGTGTCGTACGTGGAACTGTCGTACGCCGCCGTGTCGTAGCCGGCCGTGCCGTACTCGGTCTGGCCGTAGCCGTACGTCACCGTGCCGTGCGAGCCGGTGTCCCAGTCGGCGGCCGGGGTCGCGTACGACGAGTCGTAGCCCGCGTCGTACGCCGTGGTCTGCACGGCCTGTGCGGCCTGCCAGCCGCCCGAGTCCCAGGACTGCTCCGGGCCCGCCTGCTGCGGGATGCCGCCGGACGTCCACAGCCCCGAGGTGTCGTAGGAGCCGGAGTCGTATCCGGTGGTGTAGCCGCTGTCGTACGAGGTGTCGTGGCCGGCGTAGGCCTGCTGGGCGCCGCTGTCCCACTGCTGGGTGGTGAAGTACGCCGCGTCCTGTCCGCCGGTGTCGTAGCCGGTCGCGTAGGTGTCCGTGGCGTAGCCGCTGTAGTCGTACGAGCCGGTGCCGTAGCCGTAGGAGTCCGCACCGGGGACGGTCGAGGTGGTATCCCCCGACGGGTGATGTTCGTTCACCACGTCCCTCTCGGCTCGGCAGCTGAAGACGGGGTGGACTGTACCCGGCGGATAACGGCCGCGACAATCTTCTGGAGGTTTTGACGGGGCGAACCATGGGCAATCAGGTACTTTCCGGCTGTCTCTGTGTGTCTCCCGGGCCTCCTCAGGCCACGGACGCCCCGTCGGACTCCCGTGTTCCGCTCGACGGTTGGGTCGCGGCGGTCGCGGAGAGCGACTGCCGGACGCCCGCGGCGACCACCGCGTGGACGGGCAGCGCGAGATGGCCGACGCCGCGTACCGGGACATTCCTGGCCAGCAGGTCCGGGTGGTCGATACGGGCCGTCTCCACCGGCACCATCAGCTCGTCGAACTCGCTCCAGAACGCCACGAACCGGGTCGCGCAGCCCGGTGCCGGGAGCGCCAGCTCCTCGATCACGTCGGAGCCCGGGCGCATCTGCCGCACGATCGGATGGGCGGCGAGCAGCAGGGCGATCCGGGTGCCCGCGTGCGGGGTGCCGAGCGTGACCAGCGTGCGGACGCGGCGGTCGCCGCCGAGACGCTGCACGTAGTAGCGGGCGATGAGGCCGCCGAGGCTGTGGCCCACGATGTCGACGCGGTCGTGTCCGGTGCGCCGGCACGTCTCCTCGACATGGCGGCCGAGCTGCGCGGCCGCGGCGCGGACGTCACAGGTCAACGGCGAGTAGTTGAGCGCCTGGACATGGCGCCAGCCGTGCCGGTGCAGGGAGCGGCGCAGGAGTGCGAAGACCGAACGGTTGTCGATGAAGCCGTGCAGCAGCAGGACCGGGGGCGGGGTGCGTCTGCTCGTCGGCAGCCGGTGGGCGGCGTCGGGCGCGGACTGCTCGGCGCGGATGCCGGTGGGGTAGAGCATCAGATGGCCCGCCAGCACCAGCATCTCCAGCAGTCTGACCCTGATCAGCGTGGTGATGGAGTGCTTGAGGGGAAAGGGAGCGCCCATGGGCCACCTCCGGATGGCACCCGGAGGCGTTCCTCCCCCGTGCGCGGCTCGACGGGGACCGCCGGTGACCGCCCCGCCACCTTGTGGAGCTCCCCTGTACACGTGTGATTTCCCCCTCGGTCCTCCCCACGAAACGGGCGGGTGCGGGATGCTGGCGATAACGTTCGTTCACACGCAGTGGGGCCCGGATGTGCGCCGGGCCGAGGCGCAATGGAGGCAGTGATGGGTGTGACCGGTCCGATCCGAGTGGTGGTGGCCAAGCCCGGACTCGACGGCCACGACCGCGGGGCCAAGGTCATCGCGCGTGCGCTGCGCGACGCCGGTATGGAGGTCATCTACACCGGCCTCCACCAGACGCCGGAGCAGATCGTCGACACGGCGATCCAGGAGGACGCCGACGCGATCGGGATGTCGATCCTCTCCGGTGCCCACATGACGCTCTTCGCCAAGGTCATCGCGCTGCTGAAGGAGCGCGAGGCCGAGGACATCAAGGTGTTCGGCGGGGGCATCATCCCCGACGACGACATCGCCCCGCTGAAGGAGCTCGGCGTGGCCGAGATCTTCACCCCGGGCGCCACGACGCAGTCCGTCGTGGACTGGGTCAACGGCCACGTGCGCCAGGCGGCTTGAGCGTCCGTGCCGTTCGGGTCTTCGGCCTGAGCGCGCCCGTGTCGTTCAGTTCCCGGGCCTGAGCGCGTCCGTGCCGGTCAGCTCCTCGAGCATCGCCGCCCGTACGCGCAGGGTGGCGACGAGGCGCTGGAACGCCTCCGACCAGTAGCCGACCGCCCCTGGTGAGCCTCCTCCCAGGGGTGTGCCGGCGGCCGTCTCGTCGTCCGTGATCCGGGTGAGCAGCTCCAGCCTGTCGGCGTGGGCCGGGGCGAGTGAACGCTCTGCCAGGCCCATCACCCCGCTGAAGCTCCACGGATAGCCGCCGCCGTCCCGGGCGATCTCCAGGGCGTCGACCACGGCCCGCCCCAGCCGCTGTGTCCACGGCACCGCGCACACCCCCAGCAGCCGGAACGCCTCCGACAGCCCGTGCGCGTCGATGGCGCCGGCCACCCAGTCCGCGCGCTCCTCCCGCGGCAGTACGGTGAGCAGCTTCGCCGGATCCCGGCCGGGCAGACCGCCGCCGTCCATCGGTGCGGAAGGCCGGCCCAGCAGGGCGCGGGCCCACGCGGCGTCGCGCTGCCGGGTCGCCGCGCGGCACCAGGCGGCGTGCAGGTCGGGCCGCCAGTCGTCGGCCACGGGCAGCGCCGTTATCTCCTCGGGGGAGCGGTCGCCGAACAGCTCCGGCCACACCGACAGCGGGGCGGCCGCCGCGAGCTGGGCCAGCCACCACGACCGCTCGCCCGTGCCGGACGGCGGCCTGGGCTGGATGCCGTCGTGCTGCATCTCCGCGTCGCACTCGTGCGGCGCCTCCACGACGATGACCGGCTCCGGCTCGGAGCGGTCCAGTACGACGTGCGAGCGCACCCGGCGGGCCATGCGGGCGGCCAGCGCCGACTGCGGCAGCGTGGACAGCAGCTCCGCGGCGGTGGCCCGGACGTTGCGGCTGCGGTCGGCGAGCGCCTGCTCCAGGAACGGCTCGTCGTAACCCGACAGCCCCTCGCGCAGCGAGTCCAGGAACGCCAGCCGGTCCTCGGCCTTCTCCTGCAGCCAGCTCGTCAGCAGCAGCGCGATGGCGGCGGGCGGCTCGCGGCGGCGGACCGCGGCGAGCAGCGCGATGCGTTCGGCGAACAGGCCCTCCTCCCAGCAGGCGCGCACCGCGGCGGCGCTCTGGAGGTCCGGCAGCTCCGGGCCGCCGGCCGCGCCGTCGCGCAGCGCGAACCGCCACTCGCCGCTGAGCCGGGCCAGCCACAGGGCGCGGCTGCCGCCCAGCCGCAGCGCCTGCGCGCGCAGATCCGTACGGGCGCGGGCGGCGTCCAGCAGCGCGGGCAGCAGATCGGGCGGTGCCTTCAGGCCGCGGTCGTTGGCCGCCTGCAGCCATTCGGGCAGCAGTTCGGCGAGGTCCGGGGCCGAGCCCCGCCGGGTGCCGCTGCCGCTGACCGCGCGGTCGGCCAGCAGCGCGGCCAGCCGCAGCCTCGCGGCGGACGGCACGTGCGGGCGGGGGTCCGGCAGGGCGGGCGCCGGCACGCGACGCGCGGCGGCGGGGCGGATCCCGGCCCGGCGGGCCACGGTCTGCGCCGCGGCGGCGTCCAGCAGCGACGGTACGGGCGGTGTGCGGCGGCCGGCGCCCAGGAGGGCCGCGGCCACGAGGTCGTCCCAGGGGACGACGGGGTACGCGGGGGTGCCCGGGCCGGCCGGGGCGGGGGAAGGCGCCCGGGCCGGCCCGGGAGCCGGCTGGGCGGCGCGGGTGCTCACAGGGTCACCGCCGTTTCGTCGTACCAGGTGGTCAGAGGGCGCAGGCCCGCGTGGCCGAGTTCGCCGAAGACGGTCAGCGGGGCGCCGCCGGAGACGGCGGTGAGCTGCCACAGGCCCGTGGCGCGGGGGTCCAGGGGCAGGGCGTCGCCGGTCGCGGTCTCGGCCAGCTGCCAGGGGGCGTCCGTGTCCCCGGGGACGGGGGTCACGCCGCTGAGCACGGCGGGGACCGCGTCCAGCCAGGGGTCGTACGTCAGGGCGTCGGCGTACGCGCGGATCGCCGCCGCGATGCCCGTGCCGAGGGGGGCGGGGGAGTCCGCCGGCGGTCCGTGGCGGTCGCCGAGGGCCGCGCGCAGGGCGTGGGCGCCGGGGTAGTAGGCGAGTGCCGCGTCCAGGGCCAGGCCCGTGGGGAGTGCCAGGGCGGGTGGGCTGCCGCCCGCGCCGTAGGAGAGGAGCAGGGCGAACCGGCCGCTGCCGCGGCCGCGCAGCCAGATCCGGCGGGTCGTCAGCCGGCCGTCGTCCTGGTCCTCCTGGGCCAGCACCAGCCAGTCGTCCCGGACGGTGTCGCCGGCGAGCAGCTGCGCGGTGTCGACTGTCAGTCCGACGCGGGACCTGACGGTCGCGGCGAGCGGTTCGGGCAGGGCGTCGAGGCCGAGGAAGCCGCGGCCGAGCAGGTGCAGCAGGGCGGCCTCCGCCAGCAGCCGCGAGGGCCAGCCGGGCCCGGAGGCGGGCAGCGCCCCCAACTCGCGTACGCGGGCGGCCAGTCCGGGCGCCTGAGCGTCCACCATGCGGGCGGCGGTCTCCTCCCATGCGTCCGGGGCGGGCGCGGAGGCCAGCCCGTCGCGCAGGAGATCGGCCAGCCGCTGCTCCAGCTCGCCGGCGCCCCCGGCGATCCGCCGCATCCGCTGCGCGGCCCGCCGCCGCGCCGCCTCGGGATCCGCCCTCGCGGGCCCGGTCGGCTTCCCCGCCGCACGGTCGCGCCGCGCCCGCAGCCACTCACCGGCCCACGGCTCGGGCACGCGGTCGGGCACGTCGCCGCGGGCCCAGAGCAGCAACAGGGCGATCGCGTGCTTACAGGGAGCCTTCCGGCTCGGACAACTGCACTGGTACGCGGGCCCGGTGAGATCGACGACGGTCCGGTAGGCGGCGCCCCCGCTGCCCTCGCAGATGCCCCACACAGCGGCCGCCGACGCCGCCGATCAGGCCGAGGGTGTAGATCAGGGAGCCGTCCGGGAGGACCGGGACGAGGCCGGCGAGTGCGTCACCGAGGTTGGGCG
>NZ_JBFAXR010000177.1:0-14236 GCF_040680895.1 Streptomyces sp. NPDC051940
TCAGCTCCTCGGCGGCGATCCAGGCGAAGTGGCCCTTGCCGGTGGACGGCCCCTTCCGCAGGCCCGTCTCGTACAGCCGCTTGGCGGAGAAGGCGCAGTCCGGCTCGACCGCGCAGGACACGCAGCGGGTGCCCGCGCCCTCGGGTGCCTGGCCGGCCCGGAAGTGGCGCAGCGAGCCGAACGACGACACGGCCCGCACCGGGCGGCCGACGATGTGCGCCAGCCAGTCGATGTCGTGGCAGGACTTGGTGAGCAGCAGCGGGCCGGAGGTGTCGCCGCGGCGCCAGTTCCCGCGTACATAGGAGTGCGCGAAGTGCCAGAAGCCGATGGGCTCCAGGTGCTGGACGCTGACGATCTCGCCGATCCGGCCGGAGTCCGTGAGCTGCTTCAGCCGCCGGGTGTACAGCGTGTAGCGCATGACGTGGCAGACGGTCAGGGACACCCCGGCCGCCTCGGCGGCGGCCGTGATCCGGTCGCACTCCTCGGCCGTGGTGGCCATCGGCTTCTCCAGCAGGAGGTCGTAGCCGCGGGCGGCGAACGCCTCGGCCGCCGCGACGTGTTCGGCGTCCTGGACCGCGATGACCACGGCGTCCGCGAGGCGCGGGACGGCGGCCAGCTCCCGCCAGTCGGTGAACCTGGCGGTCTCGGGGATGCCGTGCCGTTCGCCCAGTTCGGCGCGGCGGGAGGCGCGGGGGTCGGCCACCGCGGTGAGGACGGCCGGTGAGCCGGGGCGGGTGGCGATCCGGGCGTATCCGGTGCCGCGCGAGCCCGCGCCGGCGACCGCGAGGCGCAGCGGCCGGTCGAGCGGACTCCCCTGGTGGGTACGGAGGTTGCTGTGCTGGACGGTCTGGGTCACAGTCATCGCGGTCCGGCCTTTCCCGCTTCACATCGGGTGAGTTTTGCTACCTTCTTCAAGAACTCACCCCCCGTCAAGACAGCGGAGGACGAACGTGACCACCGCCGGCGGCGATTCCTCCCTCCTTCGCAGACTCAACACCACGGCCGTGCTGCGCGTCCTGTACGGGGGCGGCGAGTTCACCCTCAGCGAGCTGGTGCGCGCCACCGCCGTCACCCGGGCCACCGTGGAGAACGCCCTCGCCACGCTGATCCGCCAGGGCTGGGCTCAGGAGGTGCCGCCCGCGGCCGACGGCCGCCGGCCGGTGGGGCGGCCCGCCCGCCGCTACCGCTTCCGGTCGGAGGCCGGGTGCGTGCTGGGCCTGGACATCGGGGTGCACAAGGTGCTGGCGGTGGCCGCCGATCTGCACGGGGTGGTACGGGCCGTACGGCAGACGGAGGTGGCGAGCGATCTGGCGCCCGCGCAGCGCCTCGCGGCGGCGACGGCCCTGGGGCAGCGGACCCGGCGGGCGGCCGGTTTCGAGGCGGCGCGGGTACGGGCGGTGGGCGCGGGGGCGACGGGCGTGGTGAACGCCGAGGGCACGGTGATCCTAAGCGATCTGCTGCCCGGCTGGGCGGGCACGGAGCTGGCGGTGTCGCTCGCCGCGGACTTCGGCGTACCCGCGGCCGCCGGCAACGACACCAACCTGGCGGCGCTCGCCGAGCACTGGCGCGGGGCGTCGGCCGGGGTGCGCGACGTGCTCCATCTGCACGCGGGCCACGAGATATCGGCGGGGCTGGTGATCGGCGGCCGGCTGCACCGGGGACGGCACGGGGCTGCGGGCGAGCTGGGGATCCTGCCCGCGTCGGGCTGGCCGGACACGCCGCGGCGGCTGCGGGAGACGTGGGGCGCGGACGTCGAGGGCCTGTTCGCGGCGGCGCGGGCGCGGGACACCAAGGCGCTCCAGGCGCTGCGTTCCTTCTGCGACCGGCTGGCGCAGGGGGCGGCGGCGCTCGTGCTGGCGGTGGATCCGGAGCTGGTGGTGCTGGGCGGCGGGCTGTCGCGGGCGGGTGTGCTGCTGGCGGATCCGCTGCGGCGGCGGCTGCGGGAGCTGTGCCTGTTTCCGGTGCGAGTGGCCGTGTCGGAGCTGGGGGTGGAGGCGGTGGCGCTGGGGGCGGTGCGGCTGGCGATGGACGAGGTGGAGAAGGAGCTGTTCGCTACGTCGGCGGGGTGAGGGCGCTCCCGCGCGGGGGTTGGGCGCTCCTTCGCGGGGCGAGGGCGCTCGTGCGCGGGGATTGCGCGCTCCTCACCCGGGTGCGCGCTCCCTCACACGGCCAGCCCCAGCCGCCGCGCCAGCGGCGCCACCGACAGCGCGGCGCCGGCCGCCAGCGCCCCCACCGCGAGCCACGGCAGCACGCGGCCGAGGCTGAACAGCACGCCGAACAGCCCCGGTGCGATGATCATCGCTCCCACGAACGAGTACTGGAACACCCCGAGATACGCCCCCCGCGCCTCCTTCGGCGCCACCTCGTCGGCGATGGCGTTGGACGCCGGCCCGTGCAGCATCTCCGCCGCCGTCCAGCACAGGGTGATCACCGCGAGCGCCGCGACGAGCCAGAACCCGCCGGGCAGCAGCACCGCCCCGGCCATGCCCAGCGCCCACCCCAGCCAGAGCCGGCCGGCCCAGACCATGGCGCGCGGCCGGGAGGCCCGGGCCCGTGCGAAGCGGGTGACGGCCGCGGTCAGGGTCGCGATGAGCACGGTGTTCAGGGTGAGGATCAGGCTCGGTGTCCAGCCCGGGGCGCCCAGGCCCTCCGTCGCGTACACGGGGATCATCCCGCTGAAGACGTGGCAGAGGGTGAACGCGCAGTTCACGGTGGTCAGCAGGACGAACGCCCGGTTGCGCAGCGGATGTACGGCGGGCCGTGCGCCGGGCGCCGACGGCGCCCGGCGGGGCGCACGCCGTACGAACGCCGTCACGGCCGCCGCGGCGACCAGGAACGACACGGCGTCGACGGAGACGATCAGCCGGTACACCCCCGCGCTGTCCACGGCGATCAGCGCCCCGGCGAGCACGGCCCCCGCCCCGACCCCGGCGTTGCGGATCATGCCCTCGCGGGCGAACCAGAGGTCCTTGGCCTGCCCGCCGCCCTCGCGGTCCGCCTGCTCGGCGAGGAGCGAGTAGGCGGACGACCAGTACACCCGCAGGCCCGTGCACTCCACGACCGCGGCGGCGAAGAGGGTGTACGGGTTGTCGACGACGAGGAAGAGCGCGAACCCCGCGGCCTGGATCAACTGCCCCGCCACGACGAGGGGCTTGGCCCCGAAGCGGTCCACGAGCCGCCCGGTGAGCAGGGGAAGCGGCAGGGAGACGATGTTCCCGGCGCTGAAGACGAGGCCGACGGTGGCGACGGGGATGTCGGTGGTCTTCAGGAAGTAGAGCATCGACAGCGGCAGATACAGACCGGTGCCGACGGCGTCCACGGCGAGCGCGAGGTACAGGGCCCTGGTCGAGGTCCGGGAGGACCGGCGTATCTCCGTAAGATCCGTCACCCGTGGTGTCTAACGCCGCCGTAACACCGCCGTCAACAGCATTTCCCCGTACGGCGGTCGGGCCGGGCTCAGCCGGCGGCCGGGGCCGCCAGCAGCCGGTCAGCCTCCGCCAGCTGCTCCGGCCGCAGCGGGCCGAAGGCCATCGCGCCCGCGTTCTCCTCCGCCTGGGCGACCGTGCGGATGCCGGGGATCGGGACGGTGTGCGGGCTGCGGGCCCAGATCCAGGCCAGGGCGCCCTGGGCGAGGGTGCGGCCGTCGCTGGTGAGGAGGTCGCGCAGCGCGTCGACCCGGGCCAGCCAGGCGGGGTTGGGGCGGCCGTCGGGGAAGTAGTCGTTCCAGGCCGAGGGCACGCCGCGGACGTCGCCGGCGGGCAGCGCGGTGTCCGCGGTGAAGCGGCCGGAGAGCAGGCCCATCGCCAGCGGGGAGCGGTTGACGGAGGCGAGGTTCTCGCGGGCGCACAGCGCCAGCATCTCCGGGGCGTCCTCGACGATGTTCAGCCGGTGCTGCACCGCCGCGCAGTGCTCGCCGGCGGCGAAGAGGGCCGCCCGCTCCGGGTCGTCGGTGCTCCAGGCGTACGCCCGGATCCTGCCCTCGCGTACGAACTCCTCGCACAGGTCGCGCAGGGGTTCCGCGTCCGTCGGCGACGCCTCGGCGATGTGCAGCTGCCAGAGGTCGATGACGTCCGTGCGCAGGCGGCGCAGGGAGCCCTCCAGCGCCCGGCGGGCGTAGGCGGCCGTGGCGTCCGGGCCGGTGATCAGCTGCCGGCCGGCGTCGAAGGTGTTGCCGAACTTGGTGGCGATCACCACCTCGTCGCGGCGCCCCTGGAGCGCCTCGCCGAGCACGGTCTCGCTGTGCCCGGCGCCGTACACGTCGGCGGTGTCGAAGAAGGTGATGCCGAGGTCGAGCGCCCGGTGTACGGCCCGGACGGACTCGGCGTCGTCGACCTTGCCCCAGCCGACGGCGTCGCCGTCCGGGGTGAAGAACTCGCCCCCGATGGCCCAGCTTCCGAAACCGACCGCGCTGACGGCGATGTTGCTACGTCCGAGAGTCCTTGTCTGCATGGGCAGGACGATGCACCCTGGAGCGCACTCCAGCGCAAGCGGTGTCTTCCTCGGGCCTCCCGCGGGTCTACGCGGTGAGCGCGCCCCGGCCGTCCTCCAGGGCCCGGAACATGGCCGTGTTCAGCGCGAACGCGCGCCTGCACTCCTCGATCACCCGCTGCTTCTCCAGGTCGTCCAGCGGCAGCGCGTCCAGCAGCTCGCGGTAACCCCGCTTGTAGGCGGCGGGGTTGGCGACCTTCTCGAAGACGTAGAACCGGACGCCGTCACCCCGGTGCTCGAAGCCCCAGGCCTTCTCGGCCCTGCCGCGGATGATCTGGCCGCCGGAGAGGTCGCCGAGGTAGCGGGTGTAGTGGTGGGCGACGTAGCCGGCCGGCCAGGTGTCCGCGCAGTACCCGACGCGGGCGGCGTACGCGGCGGTCGCGGGCAGCGGCGTCAGCTCGGCCCGCCAGCAGCCGTCGCCGTGCAGATGGTCCAGGTCCCGCTCCAGCTCGGGGACGCGGGCGATCTCCGGCTGTACGAAGGGGCCGGCGACGGGGTCGCCGGCGAGCCGGTCCCAGGCGCCCTCGAGCGCGCGGTATACGAACCACAGCTGCCCGGTGTAGCGCGTGTACGCCGCCACGCCCAGCCGGCCGCCGAGGAGGTCGCTCATGAACGTCGACTGCTCCGCCTCCTCGTGCCGGTCGTGGGACTCCGTGCGCAGACGGGCGGAGAACGGGGTGGCGTCCAAGGCGGAGACCTCCGGTGGGTGCGGTGTCCGGTTCCCGACACACTGTCGGCAAACGATTATGCCGTAACCGGAGGCTTCCCGCCCGCTTGCCTGCGGAGCTGCGGACGGCGGGCCCGCGCCGATGGATGGCACGACCATCCGGTTTCCGACACGCGGTCCGGGGACTTGCGCATCCGCGCAACGGTGGCACCCTGGTGATTCCGCGCCCTGACCGCGCGCGGGTGGGGGTTCGGGGTGCGGATGTCAAGTGATCTGCAGGTGAAAAGATCTTGCAGATTCTGCACATCCTTTGCGGCGACTTGTCCGTCCAACCCGGTGAACAGACCGCCGTACCCCCGCAGTTCCGAGCGACCGCGGTCTGAACGCATGTGAACACTGCGACACCAGGCCGATAAAATGCGTAAACTGCAGCGAAAATCGGGAAACGGGCGTACAGTTCCGGCATTAGGGCGCAGCTACGACAGGGGAGGTCGGCTGCGCCTCGACCAGTCGCGATGTGCCAGGGGGGAACATGCGACGTATCGGGATCGCCGATACGGCCAGCGCTGCGCAGGCATCCGCTGACCATGCACTGCACACACGCCGGCACAGAGCCGGCCGACCCGGCAGGGACGGGCTCAAGCCCGTCTGGTACCTGCCTGTCGCCACGGGCCTGGCGGCCGCGGGCGTCGCCCTGCCGGTCGTCCTCGTCTACTCGGCCACCGGCCAGCCGCACCCGTTCCTGTGCGCGCTGACCGCCACCGCGGGCTGGCTGCTCGTCCAGGCCGCCCGCAGGCGCTTCGACCAGCGCCGGCTCGGCGAGTCCCGGCGGATCCTGCCGGTACTCCAGGACTGGCTGATCCTGCTCGGGCTGCTCGCCCTGACCCGTACCGTCCTCGACGAGTCCTCCGATCCGCAGATCGCGCTGCTCGCCCTGCTGAGCGCCCCGGTGGTGACCGCCGCCGGCCGGCTGCTGCTCAACCAGCATCTGGTGGAGTCCCGGCGCGAGGCGCACGCGGTGCACCGGGTGCTGGTGGTGGGTGAGCCGGGCGCCGCCGATCTGGTCGTCGGCCAGCTCGCCGCGCGCACCGACCACGCGTACGTCGCCGTGGGCGTGGTGCCCGTCGGCGAGGGCACGCCCACCTGCGGGGTACCCGAGGCGGCCCGGCTGGGCGCGGTGGCACCGGACGCGCCGCGCTGGGACGCGGGCGCGCTGCTGGGCGCCGCCCGGGAGACCGGCGCGGAGCTGGTGCTCATCGTGCCGGGCCAGCGGCTGTCCGGGGCGCGGCTGCGCCAGCTCGCCTGGGCGCTGCACGAGGCGGGGCTGCCGCTGGCCGTGCTGCCGGGCGTCGTGGAGGTCGCCGAGCGCCGGATGCGGCTGTCGGTCACGGCCGGGCTTGCCATGGTGCATATAGCGCCGCCGCTGCGGCGCGGCCCGCAGCTCGTGCTGAAGACGGTGCTGGACCGGCTGGGCGCGGCGCTCGGACTGGTGCTGCTGTCACCGCTGTTCGCGGCGATCGCGATCGCCGTCAAGTCGACGTCGCCCGGCCCCGTCTTCCACCGGCAGACCCGGCTGGGGCGCGACGCCGAGCCGTTCACCATGTGGAAGTTCCGGTCCATGGTGCGCGACGCGGAGGAGCAGCGGGCGGAGCTGACCGCGGTCAACGAGCACGAGGGCCCGCTGTTCAAGATCCGCCGCGATCCGCGGGTGACCCGGGTCGGCGAACTGCTGCGCCGCAGCTCCCTGGACGAACTGCCGCAGCTGATCAACGTGCTGCGCGGCGACATGTCCCTCGTCGGGCCGCGCCCGCCGCTGCCCGAGGAGGCCGCCCGCTACACCGAGACGGAGCGCCGGCGGCTGGCCGTGCGCCCCGGGATGACGGGACTGTGGCAGGTCAGCGGCCGCTCGGACCTGTCCTGGGACGAGACGGTGGCGCTGGACCTGCGGTACGTGGACAACTGGTCGATCGGTGACGACGTGGGCGTCCTGGCCCGTACGGTGCGGGCCGTCGTGGACGGCCGGGGGGCGTATTGACCGGGCCTCCCGGGCCGGCCACCCGTTCAGTCCTGCGCCTGCTCCGCCAGCCAGCCGGCGTACACCGACGCGATGCCGTCCCGCAGGGCGATCTTCGGCTGCCAGCCGAGGGACGTCATGCGGGACACGTCCAGGAGTTTGCGCGGGGTGCCGTCGGGCCTGGCCGGGTCGAAGGCGATCCGGCCGGGGTAGCCGACGACGTCCCGTACGGTCTCCGCCAGTTCGCGGATGGTCAGGTCCTCGCCGCAGCCCACGTTCACCGGCCCGTCGCCGTCGAAGACGCGCAGCAGCAGCTCGCAGGCGGCGGCCAGATCGTCGACGTGCAGGAATTCGCGGCGCGGCGTGCCCGTGCCCCACAGCACGACCTCGTCGCGCCCGTGCGCCTTCGCCTCGTGGAAGCGGCGGATGAGGGCGGGAAGGACATGCGAGGTCTCGAGATCGAAGTTGTCGCCGGGCCCGTAGAGATTCGTCGGCATGGCGGAGATGTAGGACGCGCCGTACTGGCGGCGGTAGGACTGCACCTGCTCGATACCGGCGATCTTGGCTATGGCGTACGCCGAGTTGGTGGGCTCCAGCGGCCCGGTGAGCAGCGAGTCCTCACGGATCGGCTGCGGCGCCAGCTTGGGGTAGATGCACGAGGAGCCGAGGAAGAGCAGCCGGCCGACGCCGGCGGCGTGGCTGCCCGCGATGACGCTGAGCTGGATGCGGAGGTTGTCCTGAAGGAACTGCACCGGATACGTGTCGTTCGCCATGATCCCGCCGACCTTGGCGGCGGCGAGGACGACCGCGTCGGGGCGGACCTCCGCGAGGAACGCCGCGGTGCGCTCCGCGTCCCGCAGGTCGAGCTCCGCCCGGGTCCGGGTGAGCACGTCGTAACCCTCGTCCGTCAGCCGGCGGGTGACCGCGGAGCCGACCAGCCCGCGGTGCCCGGCGACGAAGACCCGGGCGCCCGCCCGCAGAAGCTCGTTCGATTGCGTCATGGAACGGCATTCTGCCAGTCCTGATAGCGACCAGATACACCTTTACAGTTAAGAATCACAGCATTTGGGGGGAACATCCCGATGACCGCATATTCGAACCGGAGCGCGCTGATCACCGGCGTGACCGGCCAGGACGGCTCGTATCTCGCGGAGCTGCTGCTGGCGAAGGGGTACACGGTGCACGGACTGGTGCGCCGCTCCTCCTCCTTCAACACCGAGCGGATCGACCACATCTACCAGGAGCCCCAGGACGCCGACAGACGGCTGATCCTGCACCACGCGGACATATCCGACGGGGTGGCCCTGGTGAACCTGCTGCGCGACCTGCGGCCCGACGAGGTGTACAACCTGGGCGCCCAGTCGCATGTGCGGGTGTCGTTCGACGCCCCGCTGTACACCGGCGACGTCACGGGGCTCGGCGCGGCGCGGCTGCTGGAGGCGATCCGGGCGAGCGGGGTGCACACGCGCATCTACCAGGCGTCGTCCTCGGAGATGTTCGGCTCCACTCCCCCGCCGCAGAACGAGCGCACACCGTTCCACCCGCGCAGCCCGTACGGCTGCGCCAAGGTCTTCGCGTACTGGCAGACGGTCAACTACCGCGAGGCGTACGACCTGTTCGCGGTGAACGGCATCCTGTTCAACCACGAGTCCCCGCGCCGCGGCGAGACCTTCGTGACCCGCAAGATCACCCGGGCGGTGGCCCGGATCCGCGCGGGCCTGCAGGACAAGCTCTACATGGGCAATCTGGAGGCCGTCCGCGACTGGGGCTACGCGCCCGAGTACGTCGAGGCGATGTGGCGGATGCTGCAGCAGGACACCCCGGACGACTACGTGGTGGCCACCGGGGTGGCGGCGACGGTCCGGCAGTTCCTCGAGACGGCGTTCACCCACGCCGGACTGGACTGGACGGAGCACGTGCGCTTCGACCCCAAGTACGAGCGCCCGAGCGAGGTCGACGCCCTGATCGGCGACGCGGGCAAGGCGGAGTCGCTGCTGGGCTGGAAGCCGCGTACGACCTGGCGGGAGCTGGCGCAGCTGATGGTGGACGCGGACATCGAGCAGCTGGAGGCGGAGCTGTCGGGCGCGCGGGTGCGCATCGACCGGTGACGGTGACCCGTCCCGCGTTTCAGGAGATGACAGATAATCCTCCGTTTGTCGGTGTACGGCGATACGCTGCGCGCAACATGTGGCCGGGGGGCCACCTTTCATGGGCCAGGGGGGCTTATGCGTAAGAGATTCGGAGCGCTGACTGCGGCTGCGCTCGTCATGTCGTCGGCCGGCGTGGTGCTCGCGCCACCGGCGCAGTCGCTGACGCCGCCGGTGGCGATGACCGCCGACGCGCTGTCGACCTGGCAGACCAACGGCGTCGTGTGGGCGCTGGCTCAGGCGGACGGCGTGGTGTTCACGGGCGGCACCTTCTCGGCGATCCGGCCCTCGGGGGCCGCCGCGGGCACCAGCGAGCAGCCCGCGGTCAACTTCGCCGCCTTCGACGCGGCGACGGGCGCGCCCACGGCGTGCCAGCTGTCGTTCACCATCGGCAGCGGTACGGCGTCGGTGCGCGCGCTGGCGGTGTCGCCGGACAAGCAGACGCTGTACGCGGGCGGCACCTTCGGCGCCGTGAACGGCGTCGGCCGGTCGAACGTGGCGGCGATCGACATCGCGACCTGCGCGGTGAAGGACGACTTCGCCGTCGCGGTCTCCTCGACGGTGCACGCCCTGGTCGCCACCGCCGACACGGTCTACCTCGGCGGCGGCTTCGCCACCGTCGGCGGCCAGCCGCGCAACAGCTTCGCCGCGGTGACGACCACCGGCGAGGTCACCGGCTTCGTGGCCGACGGCACGGACCTGACCAGCTCCAACGACTTCCGTACGGGGCGCGCGCTGGCGCTCTCCCCGGACGGCACCAAGCTGGCGCTGGGCGGCGAGTTCGACGCGGTCAACGGCCAGTCCTCGCACGCCCTGGCGGTCGTGGACCCGGCGACGGGCGCGGTGGTGAAGGCGTACGGCAGCGGCTTCATCCCCGAGACCTCCGTGGTGAAGGACGTCACAGCCGACGCCACGGGCTTCTACACCGCCAACGAGGGCACGGGCGGCGGCGTCTTCGACGGCCGCATCGCCATCAACCTCAGCGATCTGAACCAGCGCTGGCGGGACACCTGCCTGGGCGCCACGCAGTTCGTCGAGGAGTACCAGACGGTCCTGTACAGCGGCTCGCACGCGCACGACTGCTCCTCGATGGGCGAGTTCCCGAACCAGGCGCGCATGCACCTGCTGGCGCAGTCGGTGAACGACCCGAAGAAGCTCGGCTGGTTCCCCGACACCAACGACGGCATCGGCGAGATGATCGGCCCGCGCGTGGTCACCACGGCGACCGTGAACGGCGTCGACTACATGTGGGTGGGCGGCGAGTTCACCACCGTCAACACCAAGGCGCAGCAGGGCCTGACCCGCTTCGCCAGCACCCCGGACACCGCGGCGCCCCCGGTGCCGTGGGCGTCGGCGTCGAGCGTCAAGCCGGGCGAGGTCAGGTTCAGCTGGCAGTCCAGCCTGGACCTGGACGACAGCCGTCTGACGTACCGGGTCTACAAGAACGGCGGCACCACCCCCGTCTACGAGGTGGAGGGCGACTCCATCCCGTGGAAGCGGCCGCAGCTGACCTTCACCGACACCGACGTGGTGGCGGGCCAGACCTACACCTACCGGGTGACGGCGGGCGACGGCGTCAACACCAGCGCCAAGTCGGCGACGGCCACGGTGGTCGCGGCCGGCGCACCGGAGGCGTACCCGGCGGCGGTCCTCGCGGACGGCGCCACGCTGTACTGGCGCTACGACGAGACCGACGGCACCTTCGCCGCGGACGCCACGTCCACGCTCACGGGCGGAGTGCACCGCGGCGGCCCGCAGCGCGGCGTCACGCCGGGCGCGGTGCCCGGCACCAGCAAGGCGATCGGATACGACGGCACCAGCGCCAAGTACAGCTTCAGCGACGCCCAGCTGCCCAGGCCCGCGCAGTACTCCGTCGAGACGTGGTTCAAGACCACGACCACGTCCGGCGGCAAGCTGGTGGGCTTCGGCGACCGCAGGCTGGAGAAGAGCGCCAACTACGACAAGCACATCTACATGACCAACAGCGGTGGGCTGGTCTTCGGCACCTACAGCAACGCCGTCCGCACCATCAGCTCCACCGGCCCCTACAACGACGGCCAGTGGCACCACGTGGTCGCGACCCAGGGGTCGAACGGGATGCGCCTGTACGTGGACGGCGTGCTGAAGTCGTCGAACTCCTTCTACACCAGCAGCCAGAACTACCTCGGCTACTGGCACACCGGCGGCGACAACCTGGCCAGCTGGCCCAGCCGGCCGACGAGCGACTACTTCAACGGCCAGCTGGACGAGACGGCCGTCTACCCGACGGTCCTCGACGCCACGAAGATCTCGAACCACTACGGTCTCGGCACGGCCGGCTGAGGAAGGCCGAGGCCGCACATGACCCGGCAGACACCCGGACCCCTGGGTAACACCCGGCGAACGCTCCGCAACGCAACCGCGGGACCGCTTGCCCGGCTGGGGGTCCGGGGGTCATCCCCCGGGAGAATGCAGCAACGGCCAGCTCGACGAGACGGCCGTCTACCCGACGGTCCTCGACGCCACGAAGATCTCGAACCACTACGGTCTCGGCACGGCCGGCTGAGGCCCGCACCGTGACGGTCCGGAACCCCCCGGCGTTCTCCAGGCCGGGGGGTTCTGTGACAGAGCTGTCACAGACGTGACAGGACCCTTACCCGCAAAACGGACCACCAATAACCTTCTGCCCACAGGAGCGGTATGACACCGCAGGGGGACGGCATGACCAGGGGGGCTCATGCGTAGATTCGCGGCACTGGGTGCTGCACTTGCCATGGCAGGGGCGTCGCTGGTCGGGCTGGGCGTGAACGCGCCGGCCGCCACCGCGCTCACTCCGCCGGTCGCGATGACCGCGGACGACCTGCCCACGTACCAGACCAACGGCGTCGTCTGGGCCCTCGCCCAGTCGAACGGACAGGTCTTCGCCGGCGGCACGTTCTCGGCGGTGCGCCCGCCCGGGGCGGCGGCCGGCACCAGCGAGTCACCGGCGGTGAACTTCGTCGCGCTGGACGCCGCGACGGGCGCGCCGACGAGCTGCAAGCTCAGCTTCACCATCGGCAGCGGGGTGGCGACGGTCCGCGCGCTGACGGTGTCGCCCGACGGCAGCACCCTGTACGCGGGCGGCAACTTCGGCACGGTCAACGGCGTCGCGCGCAGCCGGGTGGCGGCCATCGACATCCCGACGTGCACGGTGAAGGCGGGCTTCAACGCGGGGACGGTCTCCGCCATGGTGCGCGGCCTCGGGGTCTCCCCCGACGGCTCCACGCTCTACATGGCCGGCGACTTCCTCACCGTGAACGGCCAGAGCCGGCAGCGGTTCGCCGCGGTCACCTCCACCGGCGCGCTGAAGTCGTGGACGGCCAACGCGGACGCCCGCGGCAAGGCCGTCGAAGTGACGCCGAACGGCGGCCACGTCGTCCTCGGCGGCGACTTCAACAACGTCAACGGCAAGGCCACCCGGGCCTTCTCCGTGGTGACGTCCGGCACCGGCGCGGTCGTACGGCAGATGCCCACCGGCTCCGGCGAGACGGCGATGGCGTCCACGTCGACCGTGCAGAACCTGCACGTCGACGCCACCGGCATCTACACCGCCAACGAGGGAACGGGCGGCGGCGTCTTCGACGGCCGGATGGCACTCAACCTGGACGGCACCTTCACCGTCCGCTGGAAGGACAACTGCCTGGGCGCCACGCAGGACGTGACCGTCTACAAGTCGGTGCTCTACAGCGTCTCGCACGCGCACAACTGCTCCAGCGAGGGCCAGTTCGGCGAGCTCAACGACCGCCAGCACCTGCTGGCGGAGCAGACCGGCACCGACCGGCCGCTGCTGTCGTGGTTCCCGGACACCGACGACGGGCCCAGCGGCACCGAGCAGATCGGGCCGCGCGCCATCGTGTCCTCCTCCAGCGGCGGCGTGGACTACATGTGGGTGGGCGGCGAGTTCACCCGGATCGCGTCCAACGGCAACCGGCTGCAGCAGGGCCTGGTGCGGATGCCCTCCGGGCCGGACACCCGGACCCCGGTGACGGTCCCGTCCAGCCTGACCGGGGCGAACGTCACCGGCGGTGTGCGGCTGACCTTCAAGGCGAGCTGGGACCGGGACGACACCCGGCTGACGTACCGCGTCTACCGCAACGGCACCCAGCTGCCGGCGACGGCCCAGGCGGACTCCAAGTTCTGGACCCTGCCGACGGTCACGTTCAACGACACCACCGTCTCGGCGGGTACGCAGTACAACTACCAGGTCGCCGCCTGCGACCCGGCGAACAACTGCACCGCCCGCTCCTCGACGGTGACGGTGACGACGCCGGGCGCGCCGACGCAGTCGACCCGGGAGGTCACGGCCACCGCGGACACCTATGTGAACGCGGGCGACCCGGCGGGTGTCTACGGCACCCACCAGCAGCTGGCCGTGCGCGGCACCTCGGCCTACATCTCGTATCTGCGCTTCACCGCGCCCAGCGCGCCCGCCGGGCTGGTACTCAAGAGCGCCAAGCTCACCCTGCGGACGAGCAACATGACGAGCGCGGGCTCCGCGGACTCGTTCTCGGTGGTGCCGGTCACGGGCAGCTGGGACGAGGCGACGACGAACTACTCCAACCGTCCCGCGCTGTCCGCCACCGTCCTCGGCACCCTCACCGGCGCCACGGCGCTGGAGACGGACTACACGGTGAACCTGTCCTCGGGGATCACCCCCGGGGCCGCCGTGAACCTGGCCGTCACCAGCACCGGCACGGACGCCCTGTGGCTGTGGGCGCGCGAGACCTCGTTCGACCCGAAGCTCACACTCACCTTCGGAGCACCATGATCAGGCGCACGGCCGGCACCACCGCGGCGGCCGCACTTCTCGCGGCGAGGCGTGGGCGCGGCGGCCCGGCCTGCTGCGGGACCAGTTCCGCCACTACTACCGGCCCGCCGAGGACGCCCAGCCCGAGTGGCTGC